>CALEYM010000595.1 GCA_937926185.1 uncultured Bacteroidota bacterium
TTCGGCCTTGCTTTCCATACGCACAAACAGAAATTGGCATATCCTGATCTGATTTGCTACCATTGTCAGCAAGCAGCAGAAAAATTTCTAAAAGCAATCGTTATCCACAGAGGCATACCCCTGCGTAAAACGCATGATTTGGAAGTTTTACTTGATTTACTTTCTCCTGTTGAACCCTCTGTTGGAATAGAATTTTATGAGCACGCCAGAAAAATCAATGATTATGGCGTTATGATGCGCTACCCCGACCCTTCCGGCGACCCCACCGAAGCCGACGTGGAAGAAGCCCTGACCACCGCGGCATTTTTCAGAACTTTTGCTGCCGGGGTGCTGGGAGTATGAAACATCCCAATCCTGATAACATTTACGCTCCTGAATTCGTCGAACACCTGTTCGAGCGGATGAGCGCCACCTACGACCGGGTCAACCGTATCACCTCCTTTGGTTTTTCCACCCGCTGGCGCCGGCAGTGCGTACAGGCGCTTAACCTCAAACCCGGTATGAAAGTGGTGGATTTTATGACCGGCATGGGCGAAGCCTGGCCGTATATTCTTTCAGATATAAGTTCTTCCGGACATTTGATCGCTATCGATTTCTGCCCCGCCATGACCCGCATGGCGGAAAAACGGCGCGCGCAATGGCCCGGCTTTGCTATAGATCTGCGCACGGAAGACGCTCTGCATTGCTCCCTGCCCGACCAATGCGCCGATGCCGCGGTGGCTACTTTTGCCCTTAAAACGTTTTTGAAACCTCAAATGGAGCAATTTGCCGCCGAAATCCGGCGGGTATTGCGGCCCGGTGGCGTATTTTCACTGATCGAAGTTTCGTTACCCGCCAATCCGCTGCTTGGGGCGCCTTATATGTTTTACCTGAAAAACATTATTCCGCGACTGGGTAAAGCTTTTCTGGGCTACCCGGAAAGTTACCGGATGCTGGGGGTGTATACGGAGGCGTTTAAAAATTGCCGGCTGGTGATGGATTGTTTTGAGAGGGCGGGGTTAGAGGTGCAGTATGTGGATTATTTTGGAGGGTGCGCGAGCGGGTTGTTGGGGAATAGGATATGAGTCATAAAAGTTATTATTTTCCTGTTTTCGCCTTTATCTGTTCAATGGCCTCTTTTAGGAATATTTTTGATAGATAATTGATCTCTTCTTTTGATAGTTTTTCGCTGTATGTTTTTGTTATTTTAATTTTTTCATGTAAACCGTCAAAGTTGATTTCATATTCAAATTGATGAAAATGAATAATTATTTTACTGGAAATGCGAAAAGGTTCCTCTGCCTTTCGGAAATCTATCCAGTGATATTCATATTTCACATTTTGGAGCTCAGGATATATTTCCCAAAAACCATTTCCATAAAGCCAGTTTATTCTTATTTCATCCCAGTTTGGGTTTGAAAACTCAACAGCTTTACCCTTCAATGAAAAAAGTATCCAATCATTATTCCTGAAAAATAAATCATTTAATTTCCTATATTGACTCTGAGTTTCCTGTAAAAAAGGGAAAAACGTCTCTGCTAATAACTGGCGAACTAGATCCTCACTTTTTGGGGTGCCGCTCTTTTTTATTCCCAAGCTCCCCTTCAACAAAGCAATCTCCTTATCCAAATCATCCGTTTCCTCTATACTCTCCCCGCGTGCGCCGCGCAGATAAATCTCCATCGAATGGATCAGGTTTTCTCCGATAAACTCGATAAACGGTGATAAATCGCCGGCGTCGGCCTGCCGGAGCGCGTAATAATATGCATTCCGCTCCTGTTGTTTGATCACCACCGGGGGATAGTGGTAATGCATCAGCAGGAGATTCATCAAAAGCCGCGACATACGCCCGTTGCCGTCGTCGAAGGGATGAATAGCTACAAAGCGATAGTGAAAAATGGCAGCCAGCATTACCGGATGCAGGTCTTTCTTTTCCTGGTGTTCCTGCAGCCAGGCCATCAGGTCGCTCATTTTAGCCGGCGTTTCTTCCGGAGTGGCGTAATAATGTATTTCGCCGGTAGGCGTTTTTACGTGATTTGGCAAAGATTTATACTGCCCAAGGTGCACTGTTTTTTCCGCGGCCTGCCCGTCCGGTGTTTTGGCAGGGGTTTTATATGGCTCTACCAAAATGATCTTGTGCAATTCCCGTATGGCCTTTTCCGTCAGGTGTTGCCGGTTTTTGATGATTTCCATCAGGTAATCGATCCCTTCGTTGTGGCCTTTGATGTCAAGATGATCTTTAAACGGTTTCCCTTTGGCGGTCAGGCCCTCCATGAGAAAAGCAATGGTTTCGCCGTAAGTAAGCGAGTTACCCTCGATGGAATTGGAGTGAAAGTTCCAGTCCAGACGAAATTTTTGCATCACACGGGCCTCCTGTTCCGGGGAAAGCGGGCGCAACTTGTCAATCTCCGCCCGAAGCCGGTCGATTTTCTCCAGCAAGGGCTGAAGACCAGAAGGGTATGCTGCTTCCATCATTTGGCAAAAGTAAACAAATGGTTTGAAAGCGGCTATCAAGGATCGAGGCTTCTTTGTTTAAAAAAACATTGTATTTGAAGGTAGCGCCTTACTTTTGCGCAAAACCTCCCCCTTTTGACAATTTACAGGCGCACTAACAGTTCGCCCTACCGGTATGGCTAAGAGCAAACGCGGACAACTCAGTATATCCTTTGACGACGAGCGCTTCCCGAAACTGTTCGGGATGTTCCTGCTCTTCCTGTCATTCTATTTCCTGATCGCATTTACCTCCTATTTTTTTACCTGGGAAAACGACCACGACATCGTGTTCCGCTTTTCCTGGGAAATTTTCCTCGGCGACGTGGAGGTAGATAACTGGCTGGGGCGGCTCGGCGCTTTTCTGGCCGACAGTATCATATATTGGGGTTTTGGCGTGGCGTCCTTCGGATTTATCTACCTGTTGTACCAGTACGGCCTCGCCTTGGTGCGCCGCGTACCGCTTGGTTATCTTATGGAAACCTTCCAGCGTACGGTGATCTGGATGGTGATCATTTCTGTCGTTTCTTCTTTTTTTCTGCAAACGCTGGAGTTCCCGGTAGGCGGAGTATTCGGGCAAGCCGTGAGCGAATGGATACAGAAATTCCTGGGCATTCCCGGCACCCTGGCGCTGTTGTTATTTGCCCTGGTAGCCGTTTTTGTGTGGAACAACAATCCCGATCTCACCGAATGTACCTGGCGGAAACTCTGGTACGAAACCCAGCGGGCCTGGCGCGACCTGATCAGCGGTGAATACGGTAAACGCCGCAAAATACCCAAACCGCCCGCGGCGCCAAAACCGGAGGCGCCCGTCGAAGCGGAACCCATATCCCTGTTGGAAGACGCTTTTGGCGTCCGGGCCGCGGATAAAAAACCGGCAACACCCGAAACCGTTTCTGCCGATGGTCAGTTGTCTTTTGACCTGTCGAAAAAAAGTGCATTGTTCGCCGACGACAAACCGGCTAAAAAAGGCGATAGCGCTGAAAATACCGAACTGGAAATCAACCTGCCTGCCGAACCCCAGGCGCCCGTACAGCCTGACGAGGCCATCGTGTACAAACCGCCCGTGGAAGCGATCCAGGAAGACACGCCCAACCTCACAGAGCCTTACGACCCCACGCTCGAACTCTCGCACTACGAATACCCGCACCTGCAACTGCTGCACGAATACGACAACACGCAGCTCGAAATCGACCGCGACGAACTGGAGGCCAATAAAAACCAGATACTCCACACCCTGATGAACTTCAAGATCGATATCGAAAAGATCAAGGCGACCATAGGCCCGACGGTGACGCTGTACGAAATCGTGCCGGCGCGCGGTATCCGCATATCGAAAATTAAAAACCTGGAAGACGACATCGCGCTCAACCTCTCGGCGCTCGGTATACGCATTATCGCGCCGATCCCCGGCAAGGGCACCATCGGTATCGAGGTGCCGAATAAGAAGCGCCAGACCGTGGGTATCCGCGATGTGCTTATGGATGACCGTTTCAAACGCGCCAAAATGGAACTGCCCGTGGCCCTAGGCAAAAACATACAGAACGAGGTGTTCGTGGCCGACCTGACCAAGATGCCGCACCTGCTCGTGGCCGGCGCAACAGGTCAGGGTAAATCCGTGGGGATCAACGTGATCCTGATGTCGCTGCTGTACAAAAAACACCCCTCACAGGTCAAACTGATCCTCATCGACCCGAAAAAAGTGGAATTATTTCCCTACGCCCGCCTGGAAAACCATTTTCTCGGCTTTTTGCCCGACCAGGTCGAGCCAATCGTGACGGAAACCGCCAAAGTGGTGCAAACGCTCAACTCGCTCATCATCGAGATGGAAGCGCGCTACGACCTGCTCAAACGCGCCGAGGTGCGCAATATCGCCGAGTACAACGACAAATTTGTGGCGCGCCGCCTCAACCCGCTCAAAGGCCACCGCTTCCTGCCATACATCGTGCTGGTGATCGATGAGTTCGCCGACCTGATCATGACCGCCGGCAAAGAAGTGGAACTCCCCATCGGACGCCTGGCCCAGTTGTCGCGCGCCGTGGGCATCCACCTGATCATTGCCACCCAGCGGCCTTCCGTCAACATCATCACCGGTGTGATCAAGGCCAACTTCCCGGCGCGAATCGCTTATAAAGTAGTGTCCAAAGTGGACAGCCGTACCATCCTCGACGCCGGCGGCGCCGAACAACTCACCGGCAAGGGCGATATGCTGCTCTCCGTGGGCGGCGATGTGATCCGTCTGCAATCCGCCTTCGTGGACACGCCCGAAGTAGAACGGGTCATCGAATTCATTGCCAACCAGACCGGCTTCCCCGAACCCTTCTTCCTGCCCGAATTTCACGCCGAGGGCGAACAGGGCGGCGCCGGAAAAGAAGTGCGTATCGCCGATCTGGACGACATGCTCGACGATGCTGCCCGACTCGTGGTAGAAACTCAGCACGGTTCCACCAGTATGATCCAGCGCCGCCTCAAACTCGGCTACAACCGCGCCGGCCGCATCATGGACCAGCTCGAAGCCCTCGGCATCGTCGGCCCTGCCGAAGGTTCCAAACCGCGGGAAGTGTTGTACTACGATGTGATGGAACTGGAGCGGTATTTAACGGAATTACATAGCCGGAAATAAAGTTTCCATGTTGAAAATCTATAAAAAACGTCCCGAAGCAACTCGCTTCGGGACGTTTTCGATTGGAGAGGGGCAACAAACAGATGCTTCATAAGCGCGTTTGCAGCCGGTTCCGCTTCAGGCTTCTTTCAGCATTTTATTGCCAAAGATGAGCAGAACGAGCAGAAGAAAAGTGAGGATCAACATCGGATTAAATGTTTTTTGTGAACGATGTGTTTGGATAATCGATAGATGGATTGTTTTGCAAAGTAGCGTTTTTGGCTAAAGTCGCACAAGAGCTCAAACCGTTAAAACGCGTTAATGAATTGCTAAAGTGCATTTTTGAACCAATTTTACCGGTTCTGCAATTGCTGCAATATCCAACCAGTACCCATCACCAACGCGCAACCCAACGGATTATACCATAAATAAGCATCCTTATCGACAAAAAAGAACAGGTAAATCACGATACTTTGGGCAACAACCGCTCCCCAGAACACCGCTTTACCCTGCACCGACTTTAGAAAGAACGCTGTAAAAAATATTCCCAAGATCGTGCCATAAAAGATGGAACCGATCATATTAACAGCTTGTATAAGATTATCGAACAAATCGGCATACGTGGCAAATATCACGATAAAAACGCCCCAAGCTACCGTAAACCAACGCGACATCCGGAAATAGTGCGTGTCGTCGCGATTTTTTACAAATGAACGGCGGTAAATATCCGATACAGAAGTGGCCGTCAGGGCGCTCAGTTCGGAGGCCGTGGTGCTCCATGACGCGCAAAAGATCATGGCAAGCATCAGGCCAACAAGCCCAACGGGGATGTGCTGCAGGATAAAATTGATAAACACGAAGTCCTTGTCCTTCGGATCGCCTTTAGGATCTGCTTTTTTTACCAGCGTTTCCGCTTCCGCCCGCAAGGCATTTCGTTGTTGTTCAATTTGCCGGAGTTGTGCGGCATGTTCCGCTGAAATTCCCTGACTGGTTTGTTGCATGTCAGCGGTTACCCGGCTGAGTATCCGTTGTTTTTGAGCAAAAAGACTATCGTTTTGCAATTCCAGTTCCCGGAAAGCATTTGCCTGCGCCGATTTTTCTACTTTAGCGCGGTTTACCTGATTAAAATGAAGCGGCGGCGCAGTGAACTGGTAAAATACGAAAACCATTACACCGACCGACAACACCAGGAATTGCATGGGTATTTTGATAAATCCGTTGAATAACAGGCCAAAACGGCTTTCTTTCAGCGACTTTCCGGAGAGATAACGGCCCACCTGGCTTTGATCTGCGCCAAAATAGGAGAGGAATAAAAAAGTAGCGCCCAACACACCCGACCAGACATTATACCGGTCTTCCCAGTCAAAACTCCAGTCTATTGCCTGCGTTTTTCCGGTCACGCCGGCAATTTGCCAGGCTTCCCCGAGCCCTATGCCTTCCGGCAATTGATTCAGCACCAGGACAAATGCCAGGACCAACCCGCCAAGCATGATGGTCATTTGTAATTCCTGGGTCCGGCTCACCGCGGCGCTCCCGCCCGAGGTGGTGTAGATTACCACAAAAACGGCCATCAGGAAATTGGTCAGGGCGAGGTTCCAGCCAAAAACGGCGCACAAAATGATGCTGGGCGCATAAATGCTGATGGCAGCTGCCACGCCCCGTTGTGTCAGGAACAATATCGCGGTCAGCGTACGCATCCGGAGGTCGAAACGTTGTTCGAGGTATTCGTAAGCGGTCGTTACGCGTAATTTATAGTACACCGGCAGAATGAACACGGCCAGGAAAATCATGGCGATCGGCATCCCGAAATAGAACTGCACGAACTGCATGCCGTCGGAAAAACCCTGTCCGGGCGTACTGAGAAAAGTGATGGCGCTGGCTTGCGTGGCCATGATGCTCAGGCCTATCGTCCACCAGGGCAAATCGCGTTTGCCTGCCAGAAAATTTTCACTGGAGCCGATATTCCGGCTTTTCCATATTCCGTAAAAAACTACCCCGCTCAAAGCCAGGGCCAGAACGATCCAATCGAAAATATGCATGCTGATAGAGGTTTCTGGTTTGAGGGTTTCTGGTTAGAAGGTTGCCAGAAGTTCATTTCACCGACAGATAAACAATGCCGGCCAATATGCCGAGGAAAAACAACCAGGCCCAGAGGCTCAGGCTGTTTTCCCGCCAGACGTTAAATAATTTTTCCATCACATTGCGCCAGTCCAGCTCGCCGCCTGCCCCCCTCGCCGAACGCTCGTGGATGAGGCAGAAAAAACGGCGCTGCCCCTTGCGCCCCTGATCGCCGTGTTTGGACAGGATCATAAAATCGGCGTTCAGGAAGCGCAGGTCGAACAGCTCGCTGCGCCCCGCAATCTCGATAATGATCGTGTTATATTCTCCCAATTTTCGCCAAACGCCCTTTATCAGATTCCCATCTAACGACATCAGGTACTCGCCGCCGGCATTAAAGATGTGCAGGATGGCTTCGTGAAACCCTTCATCGTCGCGTACTTCTTTCCAACGTTTGCCGAGCCAGAATTGCTCCTCGCGCAAATCTTCCCCATAAGGGATTACCTTGGGCAGGATAAAATCCAGGTGCTGATCCATGGCGCCTAAATCCCTGGGCAGTTCGGGACTAAAAGCGCGGGATATATCGTTCAGTAAACGGAATTCTACAGCCATGGTTGTCGGTACGTATTCGCTTTGGCGCGGTAAAAATGGGAAAAACCCGGCCAACGAGCACAAAAACAAGCGAAAAACGTTTTTTGTGCGATTTTTGCAACATTCAAATGATGAAAAACACACTCCTGATCAATGGCCGCCGGATCGTTTATGCCGATACTTCAGCGGTGGAAAACGCGGTTCCGCTGGCGCTGCTGCACGGCTTTTGCGAAGACTCCTCCGTATGGTCCTCCATGCTGCCAAAACTGCGAAAATTGCGCGTAGTACGCATCGACCTGCCGGGCTTTGGCGGATCGGATCAACCCCTGGTGCCGGGCATGGAGGTATATGCCGAGGCGGCGTGTGCCGTCTTGAACGAACTCGGCATTGGGCAATGCTTGCTGGCCGGCCATTCGATGGGCGGCTATGCGGCCCTGGCTTTTGCGCAAAAATATCCGGAGCGGCTGGCAGGCCTGGCACTGGTACATTCGCATCCGTTTGAAGACAGTCCTGAAAGGAAGGAAAATCGCCGCCGGGGAATCGATATGTTGCGTACCGGCAAAAAAGACTTGTACGTGGCTCAGTTATTCCCCGGTTTGTTTGCGCCGGATTTTGTCCGTGAAAATCCCGAAGTGGTGGAATCGCTCGTACGGCAGGGGCGCCGGCAAACGGAAGCGGGTATTATCGCCGCCCTGGAAGGCATGATAGACCGCGCCGACCACCAGAATACCCTGAAAACAGCGCCCTGCCCGGTGTTGCTGCTTGGCGGCGAACAGGATTCCATCGTTCCGCCGGAGTGGTTATACCGGGTTGCCCACCTGCCGGATGTGGCCGAAATCCACGTACTGCCCGGCGTCGGGCACATGGGCATGTTTGAAGCGCCGGAAAAAACAGCGCAAATATTGCTTCAGTTTTACCGTTTTTGCGAAAGCGCATTTGCCTTCAAATGATATTCAAACGGCAGGAAAAACTTCAACCAAAACCGTTTTTCTGCGTTTTTTTGCCCGTTTTAAATCGTTAGCCAGGTTTTCAGCGTGCGTTCACCTCCCGCAACCCGTTAACCCGCAACCCGCCAACCTGTTTTTATGACCAACACCGTCATACGCCGCGTTATCCTGCTCGGAGCATTCTCCATCCTGAGCCTCCTGGCCGTACAAACCTACTGGGTACTGCGTTCCTGGGATTTGCAGGAGCGGGAGTTCAACCGCAAGGTTTACCAGGCCCTGCTCGATACGGCCCGCGACCTGGCACGGGTCGGCCTTTTCGTATTGAAAGACGCCAACCTGATCGAACAGGTATATTCCAATTATTACGTGGTGAACATCGACAACCAGTTCGACGCGCCGACGCTGGAATTTTACCTGCAGAAGGCCTTCGAAAACCAGGGCATGCGCGAGGACTTCCAATACGGCATTT
>CALEYM010000596.1 GCA_937926185.1 uncultured Bacteroidota bacterium
CCCTTGCCCTGAAAAGCCAGGAAGCCGTCGTTGTAGCGGTACACCACGCTATCTATTTCTTCGCGGGCCAGGCCCCCGTGCACGTGTACCCGCGTGCCGGCGGGGATGCGCACCGTGCAGTCGTCGATGACCAGAATACCGTAGATAACGTAGGGACGCGGGTCGTCCCACACCCATTCGCCGCCGTTGCAGGAGTATAGTACGCCGCCGCCGGCGCCGAAACGCGAGGGCAGGTACACGGCGTTCTGGCCCCAGGCTTCCACCACCACTTTCTGTACGTTGCCGTTGGTTTCAAACACGATGTTTTCGCTGATCACAAAGGGGCTGGCGCTGGGCGGCGCGTCGGGGTTGATGGTCACCTCGGCGAAGAGGTACAGGCTGTCTTTCGGGGCGATTTCGAGGTTTTCATGGTTGTCGCCGGGCAGGCCGTCCACATTCAGGTTGAAGCGCGACTGGGCGCCGTTTTCTAAGTAAATTTTACCCACCCGGATGCTCTTGTTGTGGCGGTTGTATATTTTCAGGATACGCGTGGCGGAGCCCAGTTCGGTGAACACGGTATCGAAACGCAGGGTGTCGGTGCTAAATTCGAGTTTGTCGGCGGGGTTGGCAGTAAACTGCTCTTTCTGGCAAAAGGTGAACAACAGGGCCGCGGAACAAAAAAACGCGAGTATTTTTAGGGTTGAAACGATAGATTTTGTCATGTCGGGTATGTCCGGATAAGATGTAAATGCGGGCAAAATTAAAGTTTCAGCTGAAATAACGCCTGTAAAACACCTGACGCTTTGCCGGGCTGCCGGGTTGTTTGACGGGTATTTGATTACAAAACAACCTGGAATTTAACATAATGAAAAACCTCTTCCTGCTTCTGCTTTTCCCGGCGTTTTTCGCCGGCGCACAGCACTATGCCTGGCAAACGGAATTCAACGCGCACGTCACTACTTTAGTCCCTTTGCCCAATGGTCACTGGTTTCTCGGCGGGTCCGAAAATGACGCCGGCTGGTTCTTTTCCAATGGCTATGTGGCGGAAACGACAACCGACGGCGCTTTTTTTTCTGCTCATGAAACAAAAGTATTGGACCGTACTTTAATCAGTTCGGTTATTCCGCTCCCGGACGGGCGGTGGGTGCAGGCCGGCTTTTCGGATGTCTGCGACTTTGTGGTCGGTGGTTTTGTTCAACTGCTGGATGTTCCTGGCACGGTTCTGTGGACTATGGGAGGGCTTCAGCAATGGCCGAATGATTTCATACCGGAAATTTCCGATGTGTTGCTCACTCCGGATCAGGAAATCCTTGCCGCGGGCGGGGATATTATTTGGCGAATTAACCTGGAAACCGGCCAGGTACTCGAGAAAAAGAAACTCAGCGGGCCAGGAATTTCCGACCTGTCCCACACCTCCGATAGCAAAGGTTTTTTGCTTGCAGCTGGAAATGCCATCCTGGAAATGGATTCCGCTTTGAATACAACGGTACTGCACACCATTCCCGAAGCAGGTAAATCATACACCCGGGTAATAGCCGCTCCGAACGGCGGTTTTTTTGCCTTGCGCAACGACGGTAAAATTCAATATCGCCGATGGATCGACGTGGGATTTAACTGGATGATGATTGACCCGGGTTTTAATGTGACTGACATAGAGCCTGCCGGGCACGGCGCCGTACTTTGCGGTATGAAGGATGGAAAAGGCTGGTTCGGCAGTATTACTGACACTTTCGCCCAAGTGGAAACGGCAATTTTTACCTTCAGTCAGCCTGACCTGAGACCGCAACAAATCGGATTTGAGCCGGTCAGCGGTGGATTTGTATTGGCCGGCGTATCACTGCACGGCCCTGCTCCACGGGTTTATCTTTCCCAAGATTCGGGCAACCAGCATTTCTGGATTCAATCGTTCGCGCCCGACGGCACTACACAAAACGCCGCCTGCGATGCTGCCCTGGTTGAACTGGTAGTACACCAATTGCCCAAAGCTTCACCTCACAACGGCCCACCCTGGTCGCCGCTTAAGTGGCAGATTTACCTTAACGGGGAATTCTCCGTACGCCTGAAAAACATGGGCGCGGACACCTTGAAATCGGTACATGTCCTGGCCGCGCGCTTCAGCCTGTCTGATCCGGGTTATTGCCCACTGAAGCAATATATCAACAGACGGTTCGAACAACTCGATCTGGGGCCGGGAGCCGACACCTTGCTTTACCTTGGTTTTGTTGGTTGGGGGTATGCCGAAACGGTGATGCCCTGGGAAATTTGCTTCTGGGTCACAACGCCCAACGACCAAATCGACCTGAACCACGACAACGACTATGTCTGCGAGGAATTCAACCTCGTCTCCGCTACCCAAGAGCAGGAAACTACCGCGATAGCCCTGTATCCCAATCCCGCGCAGGATTTCCTTTACCTGCAAATGGCCGGCGAGCAACCCGGCCTATGCCGGATATTCAACTCTGCCGGACAATTGGTAACGGAACAATCGCCCGTTTCCGGGCCGGATGGCTATACCCTCGACCTGAGCCGGCTGCCGGCGGGTTTCTATTGGCTGCAAACGGAGCGGGGACTGGGGAAGTTTGTAAAAATGTAAGGCCGGAGCCACACTACCGGTCATTTTGTTCTTCGGGCGCATCCAGGGGTTCGCCTAAAAACCAGCCGGGTGCCTACTTTTAGGCGAACCCCTGAACCCGGAAATGTCCGGCAGCGTGGGACTGAATAATCTGATAATGCGATAATTATAACTTAAAACTATAACCGACTATGAAAAATATTTACCTCCTGCTGCTTTTCCCGGCCTTTTTCGCCGGCGCCCAAAACCAGGCCTGGCAAACCGACTATGCCGCCAGCGTAAACGTGCTTACCCAAACGCCCAACCAACGCTGGTTGGTAGCCGGCGTAGCCGGCGATCCCACCCTGGCTTTCGGACGGGGGTGTTACGCCGAAACCGGCAAGGATTTCTTCTTCGAACGTTCCTTCAACCTGCTGGAACGCACCGGGGTGCACGCCGCCGTACCGCTGCCCGACGGCCGCCTGCTGCTGGCCGGTTCGGCGGACGGCTGCGATTTCGGATATTCGGGTTTCATCCGCCTGCTCGATGCCGATGGCGTGGAAGTCTGGACGGTCATTCGCGATTGGCAAATACCGTCGCCTTATGTCCCGCACGTCGCCGGTATGGTCGTCACCAGTCAACAGGAAGTGATCATCGTAGGTGAAAATTGGATCCAAAAATACGACCTGGAAACCGGTGTGCTCTGGGCGGAATACGAAACCGGCGAAGGTTATTTTACCGGTATCGCCGCCTTGCCCGGCAACAATGAATATGTCGTGTGCGGATCGGACGGCGTTTTTAAGCTGAACTACGACGACTTGTCGGTGAGCGATATTTATCCGGATATATCCACAAGTACCCGTTTTATTAAAATTGTGGCCGACAATAACGGCTTCTTTACCGCCCTGCGCAACGACGGGAGACTTTATCAGGGGTTGTATTTGCCCGATGGCAGCGTCGTCCACACCTTGAAGGACCCCGGTTTCCAGGTGCATGATCTCGTGCCGCATAACAAAGGCCTGGCGCTTTGCGGCCGGCATCAGGATAAAACCCGGGTGGATTTGCTGGATAGCACGCTCACCGCGTACAAAAGTTTTACCCTGCACGACCCCGACAAGTACGCGCAGCGTATTGACGTGACGGATTCGGAGATCGTACTGGCAGGGGTGGAATTGCACGGCCCATCGCCACGCGCCTGGTTCGACAATGCCACGAACGGTTCGGGAAGCCGAAATTTCTGGCTGCAGCGGTACACTTTCGACGGCTGGCCGCTGGAAAACGGAACGGACGCCGCGCTTTCAAAAATGCTCACCCATACGCTGCCCAAGGCAACGCCGGTGAGTGGCAGCACGCCCTGGCCGATGTGGTCGGTGGCCGGTGGCACCTTCTCCGTGCAACTGGAAAACACCGGGTCGGAAACACTAAACGAAGTGCATATTCTTGCCGGCAATTACGGCTACGATATCCCGTTCATCTGCCCCGCGGCATCATACGTTAATTTTAAATTTGACGGACTCGGCCTTGCGCCCGGCGCCGATACGACGATTTACCTGGGCCACGTGGGCACGTTGTTCACGCAGGTAATAACGCCCTGGAAACTGTGTTTCTGGGTAACCGCGCCCAACGGAAAAACAGACCTGAACCATGACAACGATTTCATTTGTGAGGAATTCAAACTAATTTCCGCCGACCACGAGTCGGATATCGCCGAAATTGCCCTGTTCCCAAATCCGGCCCGCGATGCGCTTTTCCTAAAAACCGGCGACGAACAACCCGGCCTCTGCCGGATATTTAACGTGGCCGGCCAACTGGTCGGCGAACAAACGGCGGCCGCCGAAAACGGCGCGGCCCGGCTGGAACTGAACCGACTGCCCCCCGGATACTATCTCCTGCAAACGGAGATCGGCTGGGGGCGGTTCGTGAAGGAGTAGTTTGAATGTCGAATGTAGAAAAGGTTTGCGCTAATTGAAGCACTCAAAATATGGTTAACCAGCAAGCTGTAACAATAGAGAGCGTTCGCCAATTTGCCGAGGAGGTAAAAAAACAAGGGGTAAAATTGCGCCAGGTGTTTCTGTTTGGTTCCTATGCCAGGGGAGGGGCACGTGAGTGGTCGGATGTTGACGTGGCTTTGGTGGCCGATGAATTTGTCGGCGTAAGTTTTGAGGACATCAAACGATTTATTGATGTCACACCATTCAAAAGCCCTACATCCTTTTTGAACTGCACACCTTCAATACCGCCGATTTTGAACGAGGCAACCCCTTTGTGGAGGAGATCAAACGGACGGGGATAGCGATTGCTTAATGCGTTTTTCCTCAAAACCGGTAGCCGAGTGCTGTCCTTATCCCTATAACCGAACCCAGGTCCGATGTGGTATTTCTATTGGCAGTCCCGTTTTGTGTGATAGTGAAGTCCGAGGCGCTCAGTAAAATACCGCTCGGTACGTTGAAATCGGCGAACCAGTGCCGGTTGAGCCGGAACAGCAGGCGAAACACTCCCAACAGGTGTACGCCTGCTGTTTTTTCCAGCGCATCGTACCGGCCGGGTTCGTCGGATTGATAAGCCGCTTTCGCAAGGAAAGGTGTCAAACCGCCGCCAAAGTATAAAGTACTGCGCCCCCAGTCGAGCCATTTCCAGGCCAGTTCGTAGCGAAGCCCTACCTGGTAGTCGGTTACAGCCCATCCGCCGACAAATTCATAATCGAAAACAGAGGAAGCGGAAGGTAGGTAAACCTCCCTGCGCGCTTTGGAGTTGAAATGAAGCGCCGCGATACCGGCCTCATGAACGAAACGCGGGCTACGGCTCCAGGAAAAGGCAGGAGTAATCATGCCGACCGGCGAGCCATCCGCGAAAGAAGTGGCGAAACCGCCGGAAGTGATCCCTACATCGAAATTCAGGTACAGTTTTACGCTTTTCCAGGGTGCGGGGAAATTGTCCTGGGCATACAGGCTGCCAGCACTGACCAACAGCAGCAGCAGCCGGATGGCGGATTTAGTCATTTGAACGGTGGGTATTTTGCAGTAATACGTGGATATAAAACTTGACTCCGGGAACGCAAACCGGGTTGCTCAACCATGCCGGGGTCTTAACAGACGTTAAAAATTTAACAGTTTAACAACTCGCATCCTGCAAAATGCACTGAAACTCATCCCTCCAAATATTTATCGGCTTTAAAAGATGAAATGCCGCTTTTTCACTGGCCTCATCTTAAATTTCGTTTGTCAATAAAATAAAAGTTCAAATAAAATTGATCCTTCCAAGCCCGCCACACCTGTTTACAAAACTTTAACATCCCATTCGTTAAAGGTTTTTAACGTTTTCTTAACTGTCGTGTTATCTTTGCATCGTCAATTCACCAACAGGCGGTATTCCGGCGAAAAAAAGGCCGGCAACATGACAGAAAATACGGCAAAAAAGCGGATTTCCGTGATTATCCCGGCCTTTAACGAGGAAGAAACCCTGCCTTTGGTACTGACAGCCCTCCCGAAAGCGGGAGTGCGCGAAGTGATCGTCTGCGATAACGGCTCTACGGACCGCACGGCGGAGGTGGCCCGGCAAAACGGCGCTACCGTCGTTGAGGCGCCCCGGCTGGGTTACGGTTCGGCTTGCCTGGCCGGCATACGTTACCTGCAAGGCCTGCCTCCGTCCGAATGCCCCGAAATCGTGGTATTTCTCGACGGCGATTACTCCGATTACCCCGAAGACCTGCCAAACGTGGCGGGTCCGGTTTTGAACGGCGAAAAAGACCTGGTCATCGGCTCGCGATTGCTGGGCCGGCCCGAACCCGGCGCCATGACGCCGCCCCAGCGCCTCGGCAACTGGCTGGCGCCACTCCTCATCCGCTGGCTCTACGGCTACCGGTTCACCGACCTCGGCCCTTTCCGGGCCATCCGTTGGGAAAGCCTGCTGGCATTGAACATGCGCGACCCCAACTACGGCTGGACGGTGGAAATGCAGGTCAAAGCGGCACAGCAAAGGCTGCGCTGCGCCGAAGTGCCGGTGCGCTACCGCAAACGCGCCGGCGGCAAAAGCAAAGTATCCGGAACGGTAAAAGGCGTGATCCTCGCCGGCTGGAAAATCATCTCTACCATCTTTATCCTTCATTCAGACAGGAAATAACCCGAAACCCTCAAACCAGTAACCTTCTTCCCCCAAACTCAAAACTTAAAACACAACAACTCAACAACTCTATGTACGGTCTTCATTCTCTTTTTGAAGCGCTTCAGTACCAGGCTTTTGTCGATTTCGGCTACCTGATGCTTTTCGTTTACTTTGTCGCCATGAGCGGTGTAACCGTTTACGCCTTGCTCCAATTCCACCTGTTGTACCTGTACAAAAAGTACCACAAGGATAATCCGAAGATTCAGTACAAAAAATACGAAGCGGACAGCCCCGACGCGCCGTTCGTCACCGTGCAACTCCCGATGTACAACGAGATGTACGTGGCCGAACGCATCATCGAATACGTGGCCGCGCAGGAATACCCGAAAGACCGTTTCGAAATCCACGTGCTGGACGACTCCACCGACGAAACCGTCGGCATCGTGGCCAAAAAAGTGGCCGAACTCAAAGCGCAGGGTTTTAATATCGAGCATATCCACCGCGTCAACCGCCAGGGCTACAAAGCCGGCGCGCTGCAGGAGGCCATGCCAAAAGCCAACGGCGATTTTATCGCCATCTTCGACGCCGACTTTACGCCGCGTCCCGACTTTCTGCGCACCACCATGGCCTACTTCGAAGACCCGAAAATTGCCATCGTGCAGACCCGCTGGGAGCACATCAACGCCGAATACAGCATGCTCACCCGGTTGCAGGCCCTGCAACTCAACGTACACTTCACCGTCGAACAGGCCGGCCGCTCTTACGGCAACCTGCTGCTCCAGTTCAACGGCACGGCGGGCGTATGGCGCAAAAAAGTGATCGACGAAGCCGGCGGCTGGCAAAGCGACACGCTCACCGAAGACCTCGACCTGAGCTTCCGCGCCCAGATCATGGGCTACAAAATCCAGTACCTGGAAAAACTCGGCAGCCCGGCCGAATTGCCGGTGGACATGAATGCGCTGAAGGGCCAGCAATTCCGCTGGAACAAAGGCGGCGCGCAAAATGCCCGCAAACTGCTGAAACTCGTGTGGAACACCGATAAACTCAACGCCGTGCAGAAAATGCACGCCATCAGCCAGTTGATGGCCTACGGCGTGTTCCTCTGGGTGTTTATCGCGGCGCTGAGCAGCATCCCGCTCTCCTTCGCGTTCCAGGAACTGGGTATTTCCACGCACTTCCTGTCGTTCTCGGTGCTGGGCCTGTTTGCCGTGGCAGCCATCTCTTACACGGCGAATATTACCGCCGCGCTGAACCGCAACAATCCGCCCTCCTTCTGGGAAAAAGTGCGTTTCTTCGGTCTGTTCCTGTCCTTTATGCCGATTTCGATGGGCTTGTCGCTGTACAACGCGGTGGCCGTGATAGAAGGCCTGCGGGGTAAAGTGTCCGCTTTCGTGCGCACGCCGAAATACGGGATCACCGGAGGGAAGAACAATTCAATCAAAAAAGCGAGCTACCTGGCCTCCAAAATTTCCTGGGTAACGTATGCCGAAGGATTTATGGCGCTGGTATTCGCCGCAGCCGCTGCTCCTGCAGTAGTCGGTGGTCTTTC
>CALEYM010000597.1 GCA_937926185.1 uncultured Bacteroidota bacterium
GCAACCCCCTAAACCATCTAAACTTTCACAACCTTTAACTTAAAAATATGGCATTCGAAGTAGAGGGAAAACTCCACCGCATCTTTCCCACAGAACAAAAATCGGCCAGTTTTCAGGCCCGCGAATTCGTTTTGGAAGTACCGGACGGCAACTATCCGCAATTGATCAAATTTCAGGCGGTGCAGGAACGTTGCAATATCCTGGACAACTATAACGAGGGCGACCGCGTCAAAGTATCATTCGATTTGCGTGGGCGCGAGTGGAACGGCAAGTACCTGACCAATCTCAATGCATGGCGCATCGAGTCGGCAGAAGGCGCTGCAAATGCAAGCGCCCCGGCTGGAGACGAACGTTTCCCCGCCGATCCGTTCCCGGATTATAATAATACTCCGCCCCCGGCAAATATGGATGACTTGCCGTTTTAAACAAATGATGAAAAAAATCTGGCTGCCTGTATTCTTCGTTTCCTGCTGCTACTTCCGGCCCGTAGCGCAAACCTTATCGGGTGTCAGCACCCGGTGGAGCGATTCCTTCGTGGAGTGGGAGTTGTTCGCCACGCTGGCCGATACGGTTCAGGCGGAAGACGAGGACTCGGAATCGCCCGATGAAGAATTGTACGGGGAGATGAAACTGCGCTGGCTGGATTTGCGCGACGACTGGTCGGAATGGGATTATAACCTCGGCGACGAACGCGGCACCATTAAAATGAAATGGAAAAACGACCCTACCCAGTGGGAACTGCGCGGCTTCGACGGCGCCGTGATCACCATGCGGGCCGCCTGGAACAACGACTTCACCGAATGGCGCGTGACGGACAACTCCATTTCCCTCACGCTTCGAAGCCGCTGGACGAATCAGCTGGATGAATGGCAGGTGGAAGATGCCAACCGGGGCACTTTTTATGTTTACACCGTGTACCGGGGCGACCCCCGCGACTGGGCCATCGAAGATAACCTGGACGGCTCCGTTACGCAGCCGATGAAACTGGCCCTGATCTTCCTGGCCGTTTTCCATTCGACGCCCCGGATGTAACTATCCGTAATCCCGCTCCTTGCTTTCCGCAAACGGCCTGTTGCAAACTGCATTTCAGCGCCTGTTTTGGCATTTAAAGAAATTTTAACCCTTCAGCCGGCCAACAAAATCAGGCTTTTATGCGTCTTTTAACGGATAATAGCCATTTATTTCAGGTTGGCCTAAAACAACGTAACATGAGAAAACCGCTACTCGCTGCCCTGGTATTGTTGACCGGCGCCGCTGCTTTGATCGCCCAGCCCACCAACGACGATTGTGCCAATCCGATTCCCATAACGGATGTTACCGCCTATTGCAGCGCGGTTGGCGCCTTTACCAATATAAACGCCACTCCCTCCGGATACGGGCCGGCCAATTGTTTCGGCACGGCCAGTAACGACGTTTGGTTTTCCTTTGTGCCGCAGTTTACCGATGTGACGGTTATCGTGCGCGGCGCAACGCCCCAGGCGCCGGGGGGTACGCTGACCAGACCCCAGGTGGCCATTTATTACGGTACCTGTGGCGGCACGCTGAACGAAGTGCAATGCCAAAGCGCAACGGGGAACAACAATATCGTGGAAGCCACTGAAAGCGGCTTGCTGGTCGGGTCCACCTACCTGATCCGGGTGCAGGGGCTGAACAACGTGACGGGCACTTTTCAATTGTGCCTGAACAACTACAATCCCCCGGTTATTCCCACCTCCGATTGTCCGACGGCATCCATTTTGTGTGATAAGTCGCCATTTGTGGTGCAAAGCGTCACTGGCGCCGGCAGCAATATTTCGGAATTGAACGACGCCACCTGTTTTTCCAACGGAGCGCCCGGCAACTTCGAATCCAATTCCACCTGGTTTGTATGGATTTGTTCCAAATCGGGTCCCCTGACCTTTACCCTAACGCCCCTGAACATCGCCGACGACCTCGATTTCGTCTTGTACCGCCTGCCCAATGGCCCGGGCAATTGCCAGGGCAAACAAGTGGTGCGATGTATGGCCAGTGGGGAATTCAACTATCAAAGCCCTTGCATGGGGCCCACCGGCCTGCGGGTCGGCGACCCCGATATCAGCGAGGATGCCGGTTGTTCCGATGCCGGCGATAATGCCTGGTTGGCGCCTTTCGACATGGTGGAAGGAGAAACCTACGCGTTATGCGTCAACAATTTTACCACCAGTGGCAACGGTTTTTCTATTGAATTCGGCGGCGCCGGCGAATTTCTCGGCCCCACTGCCCAATTCACCACGGTGCCCGCGGCCGTGTGCCTCGGTACGCCGGTATTGGTGCAGGATGCCTCCACGTTTCCGCTTGGCAGTATCACGAACTGGAAATGGAGTTTCGGCGCCGATTCCGACCCCGGCGTGGCTACCGGAAAGGGGCCGCATACGGTTACTTTTAATACCCCCGGCCAGCACCCCGTGGTGCTTCAGCTGGAAACCGATCTGGGCTGCCGGGTAACCGCCATTCAAAATGTGCTGATATACCCGGATGTGGAAGTCGATACCGTGATCTCGGCGCCGGAATGTAACGGCGGCGACAACGGCGTCATCACCATTAACAATATAAAAATGGGTACGCCACCCTACCAGTTTAGCTGGGAGGGAGGGCCGTTCGTACCGAATAACAGCCTGTCAAACCTGACGGTTGGTACCTATAACCTCGTGATCCGGGACGCCAACAACTGCGAAACGGAACTGGATATCAACGTAAAGGAGCTCGAACTCACCGTAGCCCCGGAGGTGCAGAAACCGCTGTGTACCGGCGATGCCAACGGCATTATTACGCTGAACGTGACCAACGGCGCCGGCCCGTACCAGTTCGACTGGGGCAGCGGGTTTATTCCAAGCAATACACAGGGCGGTTTTGCCGCGGGTGTTTATACCATTCTGGGCCTCGATGCCGAATTGTGCAAAGGCACGTTTACCGTGACCGTTACCGATAACCCGCCCGTTACCCTGGAAATGGATACCATCGACGTGTCCTGTTTCGGCGCCGACGACGGTATCGGCATAGCCATCCCCGGCGGCGGGGTCGGCAGTTTTACCTACTTGTGGAGCGATAACCAAACCAATGAAGAAGCCAGCGGACTGGCGCCGGGCCAGTATTCGGTGACGGCAAGCGACGGCAACGGCTGTACCATCGTCGGCGCTGTTTTTATCACCGAACCGCCCGACGTGGCTGTTTCCCTCCTGGAGGTAATCAACTTGCTTTGCAACGGAATACCCACCGGCGAAGTAACTGTTGAGGGAGCAGGTGGCCGGCCACCGTTCACCTACAGCGCCGATGGGGTTACTTTCAGTACATCGGGCAATCTCACCGGCTTGCCGGCCGGCAATTACTGGATAAAAGTAAAAGACGCCGGCGGCTGTCTCGATTCCGTGGCGGCCACTATAAACGAACCGCCCCAACTGGCTGTGTTCGCCGAACCGGCCGACACCACGCTCGACTTGGGTTATTCTGTGCAAATACAAACCTTTACCTTGCCCGTTGGCCGGCCGGTGACGTATCTGTGGTCTCCGCCCTTGGGTTTGAGTTGTGCCGATTGCCCCGACCCGTCCATTGTGGCGATCAATGACGGGTTTTATACCATCCAGATCACTGACGAAGACGGTTGCACGGCTTCCGATTCGGTGCGGATTCTTGTTAACCGGGACCGTCCGATTTACGTGCCCAATGTTTTTAAACCGGACGGTACTTTTCCCAATGATTATTTCACCTTGTTCGGCGGTCCGGCAGCTGTCAGCATTGAATTGCTCCGGATCTACGACCGCTGGGGCAGCCTGGTTTTTGAAACGCAGGACATCCCGCTGGGTGAACCCAATTTTGGCTGGGACGGCAAGTATAAAGACAAGCCCATGTCCGGCGTATTTACCTTTTATGCCTCGGTAAAATTTGTAGACCAGCAAACGGTGCAATATGAGGGAAGCGTGACGGTGGTACGCTAACTTTTCCAATTTGACTTTTGTTTGATTTTACTTTTAAGTCAAATTTGAAATTTGAAAAGTCAAATTGGAAAAGTTATCTCCTGATCTGCATCCTGAAGCCTCCCCCCCGGCCATTCCAGCCGGGTCCGCCCATTTTATTTAAAGCATACGTAAAGCGCAGGGTGGCATAACGGGCAAGCGAAGCGGTGCGCGTGTCTTCCACGTAGTTCAGATTGGCTGTGCGGTTGATGCCCACGTTTCGGTTCAGCAGGTCGCGCACGGCCAGGGTCAGCTCCCCGCGATTGCCTTTGAGGAAAAATTTGGAAATGCTCGCGTTCCAAATGGGAATAGCCTGGTCGTAACCCTGCGACAATCCGGTGTTGCGCACAATATCGAGCGCGGTATTGAATGCCCAGCCTTTGGGCAATTCCACGTTGAGTTCGCCGGTATAGGTTTGACGGAAAAAATCCTGGTTAAAGGCCTTGTCGATGGAGTACGCCGTTTGGTTCCAGCTCAGCTCTGCGCTGGCCGTGAAATTGATCCATTCGGCCGGGGTAAAATCCCAGGACAGGGACTGACCCAATTCCAGACGGGTAGTAAAGTTTTCGGTTTCGTTGATGAAATTTTGTCCGCGGTTCACCGAGCCTTCGGTACGCAGGTTAAAGCGGCTTTTGATCTTCCGCCAGGGCAGGCCGAAGGCCAGGTTGCCAAAGAGGCGGTAGTCCGATGCCACGTTGACGGGCCGGAAGCGGCGCACGAAAAGGGAATCGACCGATTGGGCGTTTACGATCCTGTCCTGCGTGTAGGTAAAAAACAACATGCTGAAAAAACTGCGCATCGTTTCGGGGTTAAACTGCACGTAGCTGGCATTCAGGTTGTGTGCATACTCGGGCTGGAGTTCGGGGTTGCCTTCCGAGATATTGAGCGGGTCGCTGATATCGGGCACTGGCTGGAGTTGCTGCACGGTAGGGGCATTGATATTGGTGGTGTATCCGAGTCGCAGGTGTTTGGAGCTGGAGAAATCGTAGTTGAAGTCGAGCCGGGGTAGCAAATGCCGGAAAGACTGGCGCACGGGTTGTCCTTGTCCGCTGGTTACTTCGCCGTCGAGGGTAGCCGTTTGCAGATCGAAACCGGCGCTTCCGTTCCAGGCTTTGCGGTTGATGCGCAGGCCAGCGCCGGCGCGGTGATAATCGAAGCGGTTGGTATAGGCGTTGGAAAGCAGGGGATTGAAATTGCGTTCGCCCGCGGCCCGGTCGTACACGTCTTTATCGGCGCGGTTTTCGGAAAGGTTGTATTGGTAGGAAAATTCGAGGTAGCGCCGTTTGCCCAGCGGTTCGGTGTAGGTAGCCCGCGCGCCAAGGTTGAGCACATCGTTTTTAAATTCCTGGTATTGGTCGAGGGTATCCCTGCGGAAGGGTTGGCTGGCATCGCCAAAGAAACGGTTTTCCGAAAAACTGTTGCTTTCCGAGTCGCTGTTATTTATTCCCGCGGTAAGATTGGTGGAGAAATTGCGGCCTTTTTTATTGAATTTATGCCGGTATAACAACCCTCCATTCCAGTTGATGCCTGTTGCGTCGGACAGATAGGAGCGGTTGCCGTCGTTCAGCGGGTTGCCTTCGTTGTCGGTGGTTTGGGTGGTAGTGACCGAGCTGGTAGCGGATTCGCTGTACGTAAACGCAGAGGTGATCTGGACGGAATTGAAAGAATCAATTTTTTGGTCGAGGGTAAGGTTAAGCCGGTGGTTGTCGGCGCCGGTGTTTTGGGTGGAATTTTCCGCGGAAACAAAATTGCCGCCCGGTAAAAAAGACTCCCGGTTGGAGCTGCGCGCGTAATCGCGGTCGTTCTGAGTATAGAAATAGCTGGTATTCAGGTCGCCGGTGAATTTTTTGCCGTATTCCTGGTTAAAATTAACGCCGCCGGCCCAGGTTTTCAGGAACCCGTCGTTTTGGCCGCCAAAATCCAGCGGCACATCATTGTTGCCGTCCGAGCTGATTTGCAGCCGCATCATGCCGCCGCCGCCCATCATCTGGCGCATGGCGCCGGAAAAGGCCATATAATCGTCGATGGAAAAACCGGCCTGATTGACGTTGTTGGCCATGCCGAGCAGGGAGAGTTGTTGTTTGGGTTTGAAGCGGTTGAGGCTGGTCCGGCCCTGGTAGCGGAAGTCGTTGGGCGCTTCTTTCACATCGCTGCCTGCGCCTGCGCTGACCTGTCCGAACCAGCCATTTTTCTTGTCTTCTTTCAGGTCCAGGTTAATCGTTTTTTCGCGTTGTCCGTCGTCGACGCCGCTGAAGGTGGCCTGTTCCGATTTTTTATCGAACACCTGCACTTTATCCACGGCGTCGGCGGGCAGGTTTTGGGTAGCGATTTTAGGGTCGTTGCCAAAAAACTTTTTGCCGTCCACCAATACGTTTCTTACCTCTTCGCCCTGCGCTTTAATGGTGCCGTCGCGTTCCACCTCCACGCCGGGCAGTTTTTTGAGCAGGTCTTCCACCATGGCGTTTTCCTTTACTTTAAAAGAACCGGCGTTGAATTCGATGGTGTCGCTTTTGATGGTCACCGGATTGGCTTCGCCGGTGACCTGCACTTCGTTCAGCAGGGTGCTTTTTACTTCCATGCGCAGGATGCCGAGTGAAATTTCAACGCCGCCCTGCCCGCCGGATGGGGGAACCTGTATCCGTTGCTGAAGATTTTTATAGCCGAAATAAGTTGCCCGAAGCAGGTATTCGCCGCTGTTCAGGTTTTTGAACTCGAAACCTCCGCCCGTTTGCGAGCGGGTAAAAAACAACAGCGAACTGTCCCGCGGGTGGAGGAGCATGACCGTGACCATTTCCAGTGGCGCCTGTGCGCTGTCCTGCAGTACGCCGCGCAGGGTATATTTTTGGGAAAAAAGCAGGCAGGGTAAGAAAAGCAGGGAGAATAGAAGTTTTGTTTTCATAGCTTAAAAAAAGTCAACAGGTAAAAGCCAAAATGTAAATGCATGACGGTGCGAGGTATAACATTTCGACTTTTATATTCAATTACAAAGGCAAAGGTATTGGCTGCTATCCGGCAGGCAGGTTAAACGACCTTGAAGGAAGGTTAAAAAAGGTTAATGACGTATAGGCGTCATTTGGAAATCTGCATTTGGAGCGGTTTTTGTTCTGGTTTCCCTTTAAGCCTGCATTCAAGGCTTCCTCACCGATTACGCGCCTGCTTCATTTTTTCCGTTTAACGTACCTGACTCCGGACGCTTAACTCGTCCGCTACAGTACGGTCTTGTAATCTGGCATCCTGCCATTTTAATCTTCTCAACTTACTTTTTCACCTCGGGACTGTGATTTTTAACTTGCCTGCCGCAAGGCGGAAAGGCACTCTTATTTATTCACTTTTTCAAGGGTAATCCTCTGGTCTATGAAAAAAGGTATCTCCACTATTGCCAGGATTTTGGCGGCTTGTTGTTGGTTGATTGTATTTACCCCGGCTGTTTCCGGGCGATCATCTTTTCCAATCAATTACCCGCCTGCTTATGATGACCTGACTTCGGTCTTTTCCAAACAATCTAATGCCGGACCCCTTCGTGTGACGACCAACCCTGTTGTGTTCGGAGCCAATGCGGGCACGATGATTTCGGGGCCGGACACCCTTTGTCCGGGTAATATCGTGGATTTTTGCGTTCCGGAAGTAGTGGGCGCGCAATATCACTGGAGCAGGACGGGCGATGGAGTCATCACCGATGCGGCTAACAAGTCCTGTACGAGGGTGGCTGCACAACTCGTTTGTGACGGCAGCTTTACGCTCCGTTTGCGTATTCAAACTTCGGATGAAGACATTATTGTGGAAAAAACGGTGGTTGTGCAGGACAAACAGGCGCCTGTTGTCACCTGCCCTCCCGACATTACCGTATCCTGCGACGAACAGCTGCCCACACCCGATCCAAGCGCCATGAAGGTCACGGATAACTGCGGGGGCATAAAACGGGATTTTGTAAGCGGGTATGTGTACGATAAAATCTGTATCAACCGCTATAAAGCAACCCGAACCTACAAGGCCACCGATGGTTGCGGAAACGTGACCACCTGTACGCAACAGCTTGAGGTCAGGGATGGTTTGGATCCATATATTACCTGTCCGCCCAACCTGACGGTGAGCTGCCCCGATGCGGCGCTGACGCCGGATGTATTTTACGTCATTGCAGCGGACAATTGCGGGTATGTAGCGCAAAAAATACATACAAACGACAAGGTATCCAGCCTGCCTCAGGCAAACCGTTACCTCATTACGCGCACTTACCAGGCCGAAGACAACTGCGGCAACACGCAAACCTGTACGCAGAAATTGGAGGTGCTCGATTCGGAACCGCCCAAGATTACCTGTCCGGCAAGTTTGACGGTCAGTTGCGCCAGCCAGGTACCGGCAGCCAGCCCGGGCAATGCGCAGCTGAGCGACAATTGCGGGACGGCGTTCCTGAATACGACCGTGACGGATGTCATTTCCAATCAGATTTGTGCCAGTCAGTATCAGTTGACCCGCACTTTCCGGGTGACCGACGCGGCGGGCCATACGGCTTCCTGCTCGCAACAGTATGTGGTGAACGATCAAACGCCACCCACGATTTCGTGCCCGCCCAATGCAACGCTCAGCTGCGGCGACGAGGCTCTGGAAGTGGATTTAGGCCAGGTGGTCGTTTCGGACAACTGTGGTTCATACACGAAAAGTCTCATTAAAGATGTCATTACCAATAAAATATGCGACAACAATTTTACCCTGACGCGTACATTTAAAGTGGAAGACGATTGCGGACGCAGCGCCACGTGCTCCGTTAAAATCCGGGTGCAAAACCAGCCTGCCGCCACCGCCATTGTTTGTCCGCAGAATATTACGGTTTCATGCCCGTCGGAAGTACCGGCATCCAACCCGGCCAGCTCTGCTGTCAGCGACTATTGCGGTAACATCCTGAACACGGTTTCCTGGTTGGGCGACCTGGTGACAAACAAAACCTGCGACAACCGTTATGTGATTTCGCGTACCTACCGGGCCACCGATGCCTGCGGTGTCACCGGCAATTGTGTGCAAAAAATAACCGTGAACGATCAAACGCCGCCATCGCTGGTATGTCCATCGAACATCACGGTCTCTTGTTCGGCCCAGGTGCCGCTTGCCGCGCCCATCGACGTATCTGTATCCGACAACTGTAGCGGCGGTAAACTGAATATTTATGTCGGCGATGCCATCAGTAACAATTCCTGCCAGAATCGCTACCTGATCACCCGAACGTACCGTTCAAAGGATGTCTGCGGAAACGAAGGAACCTGCGTTCGTTTGATTACCGTTGACGATCAGACAGCGCCGGTACTCAAATGCCCGAACAACATTACGGTCGCCTGCGCCAGCCTGGTACCACCGGCCAATCCGTCGCTGGTGACGGGTACGGACAATTGTACCGGTTCGATCACCAAACAATTTGGCGGCGATGTGATCAGCGACCAAATCTGCCAGAATCGCTATTTGCTGACCCGCACCTATCAGGGCGCTGATTTATGCGGTAATGCAGGCGCCTGTACCCAACAAATCACGGTATCAGACCAAAAGGCCCCCACTACCATAACTTGCCCGCCTGATCTGACTGTTTCAGATGAAAGCAAAATACCCGCGGTGAATATCGCCGGCGTCACGGCATCCGGCGAAAACTGTGGCGGCGTCATTTTGAAAGGGCACGTGGAAGACATCATTTCCGACAGGGCCTGTGAAGGGAATTACCTGCTTAACCGCGTTTACTCGGCTGCCGACAATTGTGGAAACAGCAAAACCTGCCGGCAAAAAATATCGGTAAACGGGTGTTTTTGCACCCATCCGCAGGAATTCTGGGGTGAGCCTGACGGGAAAATTGGTGTTTTTACCACAACACAAGTCATTGATTCGTTGCTGCGCCAGGGAGCGATCAGTATCGGCGATCCTTCGGGGTGCGGTTTGACAGCCACCACCGCGGATTGTATTCTGAATTTATTGCCGGCGGATGGTCCATCCGTACCGTTTGACGCGCAAGTCCTGCCTCTTTGCGACGGGGAGATGGAAAATACCCTGGCCGGCCAACTCATCGCCCTGCAACTCAACATCCGTTTCAACGCCGGCTTCCGCGGCATGAACCTGGGCGCGCTGCCGCTGGCCGACGTTTGTGCGTTCGATGCCGCGCAGCTGGCCACCCTGGGCCTGCCGCCCGGCGCCGCGGTGCAGGATTTGGTGGCGGCGGCCAACGCTTACCTGGCCGCCAAATGCAATGATGCCGGCTTCCCCGACAACTATGGCGATCAGTTGGCAGCCGGTATCGCGATCCTGCACGAATACTGGAATCAATGCCAGAACAATGAAACCTGCAAACCGGGCAGTTTCAGCCCTGGACTTGTTGATGAACGTGATCCGGAAGATGAAAAACCTGTTTTTTCAGGCGAGCTTACCCTCCATCCCAATCCCGTTTCCCAATTGCTGCTGGTACGTTTTGCTGTTCCGGAAGCGACAGAAACACGGTTGCAGGTTTTCGACCGGCAAGGGAAGCCGGTATTTGACCGGGCCTTAACAACTGAAAAAGGCGGCAACGCTGTTCCGGTAGAAGTAGCCGGCTGGAGTCCCGGATTGTATTGGCTGGCACTGACCACCGGGCAGTCGGTGGAAACTAAACGTTTTGTAGTAGCGCGGTAAGGTTGCCGCATAGCCTTAATCGGGCGCCGGCTATTGCTTAACAACATAAGCCATCCGAATTTCGGATGGCTTATGTTGTTAAAGTGCATTCAGCCAAATTGCCTTAATACTGCTCTTATTGCTCCCATCCTTTCTTTTCCCCGCCAAACTCCCTACCTTTGCGCCGCCTTTTTCGGCAACAATGCCAAACGATATTTTGTTTGAGTGGAATTATTGCTCAAATGCCGAATAAATGCCGCATTAGTTAGCACCTGCCAATTGATAACTCATAACTCATAACTCATAACTAAAAGAATGTCTGTCGCAACCGCATCCCGCCCCCAATACAAAGTAAAAGACATTGCCCTGGCCGACTGGGGCCGCAAAGAAATCGCCCTTGCCGAAGCTGAAATGCCGGGCCTTATGGCCTTGCGCGAAGAATTTGGCGCCACCAAGCCGTTGAAGGGCGCCCGCATTGCCGGCTGCCTGCACATGACGGTGCAAACCGCCGTACTCATCGAAACGCTGGTGGAACTCGGCGCCGAAGTATCCTGGTCTTCCTGCAATATTTTTTCCACACAGGATCACGCGGCCGCGGCTATCGCTGCTGCCGGTATTCCCGTGTACGCCTGGAAAGGCATGAACGCCGAAGAATTCGACTGGTGTATCGAACAAACCCTGTTCGCTTTTAAAGACGGGCAAGCGCTCAACATGATCCTCGACGACGGCGGCGACCTCACCAACATGGTGCTCGACCAATATCCCGAACTGGTGGCCGGTATCCGCGGCATCTCGGAAGAAACCACCACCGGTGTGCACCGCCTTTACGAGCGCATAACAAAAGGCACCCTGCCCCTCCCCTGCATCAACGTGAACGACTCGGTAACCAAATCGAAGTTCGACAACAAATACGGCTGCAAGGAAAGCCTCGTGGACGCCATCCGCCGCGCCACCGACCTGATGCTTGCCGGCAAAGTAGCCGTGGTGGCCGGCTACGGCGACGTGGGCAAAGGCTCGGCCGCCAGCCTGCGCGGCGCCGGCGCCCGCGTGATCGTCACGGAAATCGACCCCATCTGCGCCCTGCAGGCCGCCATGGACGGCTACGAGGTGAAACGGATGGAGAACGCTATCCCCCGCGCCAACATCGTCGTGACTGCCACCGGCAACTGCGACATCGTGACGGAAAAACACTTCCGCCTGATGAACGACAAAACCATCGTGTGCAACATCGGCCACTTCGACAACGAGATCGACATGGCCTGGCTGAATAAACACTACGGCAATACCAAGGTGACCATCAAACCCCAGGTGGATATGTACAACATTGAAGGCAATGACATTATCGTGCTGGCCGAAGGACGCCTCGTAAATCTCGGTTGCGCCATGGGTCACCCCTCTTTCGTGATGTCCAACTCCTTTAGCAATCAGGTGCTGGCGCAATTGGAATTGTGGGAAAACCACAAAAAATACGAAAACAAAGTATACCTGCTGCCCAAACACCTCGACGAGAAGGTCGCCCGCCTGCACCTCGCCAAAATCGGCGTGGAACTCGAAACGCTCGCCCCGCACCAGGCCGATTATATCGGCGTGAAAATGGAAGGACCGTTCAAGCCGGAATACTACCGCTATTAAGGGTTAGAGGGTTTCTGGTTGCGAGCGCTAATTAGAAACCCTCCAACCCCATGGCCATCATGTTAAGGCCTCGGTACCGCCGAGCCTTGACTGTGCATAGCGGCAGCGCCGCGAAATATCTGTAGCTGTCGGGGCGATGATAGATTTCGTGGAGGTGCAGCGCACCGTCCCGATGCCTCGGGACCGGTGCGCTGCACCTACGCGGCGATAGATAGACTACAAATATTTCGCGGCGCTGCCGCTATGCAAAGCCGAGGCTCGGCGGTAGCGCGGTTACTCCATCATCAAAATTGTATTCTGCGGGTTTATGGATACAAACTTGGCCATGCTGAAAGCTTGGCGGCGCGAGGCCCTAAAATTAAAATCGGAAATGCGCTGCCTTTACCCCTGAATAAACGGTTTGACCCAGGGCCAAAAAAGAACGATGACCAGGGTAATCAACACCGAAGTAATTAAAATCAGCATTATATAACCGGAAAATATAGCCAGTACGGCTTTCAGCCAGGTCCACCATTTTTTTTCCAGGGGCTGAAAAAACTGGAGGTATCCCCAACCCATATATCCGAGCCAGATGAGCGATACGAGACCCATTTTGATAGAAAAAACAGAATGGGCGGGACCTGCCAGTTTTAATGCCGGATTAGAAATTATTCCGAATAAACTGACCATGCCCATCAAATAAGCGTTCAGCACAAAATGCTCGGCATAGTTGTATGCCTGCTTGCGAAAATACAACCAGGAGAACAGGGAAATATTTGGGATCAGCAGGAAAATCAGAATAGCCGGGTGATCGAAAATGTATTGGGCAAATCCCGCGCTAAACTTATTCTGACCCTGTTGCTTTGACAAGGCGTTCATCATCTCGGTATCCATGCCTACCAGGTGAAATACCAGGAAATTGATCGCTGTTGTCCATAGCAGGAACTTCACCGGCTTGATATGATTGACTCTTTTGCCCTCCAGGTACTCCCGGATGGCATGCCCCGGGCAGCGCAGTAATTGCAGTACCGTGTACGAAAATCCCTGATCGTAGTGGACGACGCTTTTGCGCACCTCTTCCCAAACTGATTTCAGGGTGATGCGTTTGGTCTTGGCTTTTTGGCCACATTCGGGGCAAAATTTGCCCTCGAATTCAAAAGCGCAATTTTTACAGACTGCCATCTTAAACTTTTCCTTTGGTAGTTGTTCCAACAGCAAAAGTAATTAAAGCATGAAACGAATCGTCGCCACCCTTTCCTTTTGCCTGCTGTTCGCCTGGCTTTCCGCGCAGGCCCTCTATTTCCCTCCCAATAACAACACCGTTTGGGATACCATTTCCCCGCAGTCGCTCGGTTACTGCCCGAACAGGGTCGACTCGCTGTATGAGCATTTGGACATGGCCAACACCAAGGCGTTCCTGCTGCTGAAGGACGGAAAAATCGTACTGGAAAAGTATTTCGACAGCTTCACTAAAGACAGTATCTGGTACTGGGCTTCCGCCGGCAAAACCGTCACTTCCATGCTGGTGGGCATCGCGCAGCAGGAAGGTTTTCTGGAATTGAGCGACAAAACCTCCGATTATCTGGGGGCCGGCTGGACAAGTTGTACGCCGGCGCAGGAAGAAAAAATTACGGTTTGGCACCAATTGACCATGACTTCAGGCCTGGATGACCTTGTGGCCGATCCGTATTGTACCCTGAGCAGCTGCCTGAAGTATAAAGCCGACGCCGGCGCCCGCTGGGCTTACCACAACGGCCCCTATACCCTGCTGGATGGCGTGATCGAAGCGGCCACCGGCCAAACCCTGAACAGTTATTTCTTTAGCAAACTCCGCAACCCCATCGGCATGAACGGATTGTTCCTGCCTTCGGGCTACAACAATGTGCTGTTTACGAATCCGCGCAGCGTGGCCCGCTTCGGTTTGCTGGCGCTAAACAAAGGCGTCTGGAACGGAACGCCCATTTTAAAAGATACCGCCTTTTACAACCAGATGATCAATACCTCACAACTTCTGAACCGTTCATACGGCTATTTGTGGTGGCTGAATGGAAAACAGTCGTTTATGGTGCCGGGCTTGCAATTTGTTTTTCCCGGCCAGTTGTTTCCCGACGCGCCTGCCGATATGTTCGCGGCCTTGGGCAAAAACGGACAATTCCTCTGCATCGTCCCAAGCCAAAACCTGTTGTTTGTGCGCCTGGGCGATTCGCCCGGCGCAGGCGAGGTGCCTTATCTTTTATGCAACGAGATTTGGCAAAAAATAAACCGGTTGGTTTGTTTGCCCACCGATGTCGGAGAAGCAGAAGATGCGGACGAATTCAGTATTTTTCCCAACCCGGCCTCCTCGTCCATTCGCATAATATTAAAAAATGAAGCGGCTGATTTCGAAGTGTCGGTCCGGGATCTGACCGGGCGGCAGGCAGGGTTTTACCGGAATACAAATGAAATACCCATTGGCCATTTGACCAAGGGTATGTATTATGTGCAGGTTCGGGAAGGGGACAAACAATCGGTAAAAAAGCTGCTCTTGATTTGACTCAGTTCGATAAGTTTCCCTATCCTTCAAACTTCAAACTCCCTACCGCGCCTTCGCTTCGCACTCCTCCGCCTTGGCCACATTCCCCACCGCCCGGTAAGCCACACCCAGGTTTTTCCAGATGCCTTTATTCTGGGGCGCCAGGGCAGCAGCTTGTTCGAAGTACCGGATGGCTTTTTCATTTTGCCCCATCAATCCGTTTGCCACGCCAAGGTTGAGGTAAGTTTCGGCGTCGTTCATGCCGTATTCGACGGCTTTTTCGAATAGTTCGGCGGCCCGGGCGTAGTTTCTTTTCACTTTGCCTTCCTCCTGTCCCCAGGCGGAGTAGGTACGGCCGATATTAATGCGGGCCATGCCGTATTTGGGCGCCTGTTTCAGCGCTTCTTCATATTGGCGGATGGCCTCGGCGTATTGCAGGCGCGAAATGGCGGCATTGCCCAGATTGAGGTAGGAAACCGGGTTGGGCCGGATGGCAATGGCTGCCTTCGAATGTTCCTCAATTTGTTTCAGGAGCGCCTCTTTTGCCTCGGGGCCCAGGTTTTCTTTGTCATTCAGATATTGACTGTATGTTTCGCTGCCGATGCCGTTATGCAGGCGAACGCTGCTGGGCGCTTTGGCGCTGTCGACGGTGAACAAAGTGATATTGGATTTCCAGTCGGGATTTCGGGAAATGGTTTTTACACTGTAAAACGCTGCGATTAGCAGGAGCAGAGCTACGCTGGCCTGCACCGTTTTTATGGGCGGCAAACGATAGGTTTCTTCTGAATTTTTCAGATCCAGGCCGCTCAGCCGCCACAGCAGCCAGGCCAGTCCGGCGCAAAACCACAAAGAGGGCATGTACATCAGCCGTTCGCCGAGCAGGGTGCCAATGACGAGCAACAACTGGCTGTACAAAGCGATGCTGCACAAAAAAGCGGCGATGCAAAAAGACAGGGGCTGCCGGCGCGCCAGTCCGCGAACAGCCAAAATGGCCAGCGCGCCAAACACGGCCAGTCCTGTCAGGGCCTGCCAGTTGCCCCAGCCCACCACCGAAAGGTGCCGGTACGAGTAATCGCTGAGCAGGGGATGCGGGAAGATCAGCAATTGGAAATATTTCCACAGTGTCATAAAGGCAGTGGCGCTACGCTCTCCCAAACCGCCGGCCGCCACGATGGGGTTATCCATTTCGCTCACTTCGAACAGATTTTCCGATTGCGCCAGCACAGCCGCGCGAATTACCAGAAACAACACGAGCGGCGCAACAAACAACAGGGCATACCCCCCGCTTTGCCGGGCTGTTTTTCCGAAAAAATACCAGGCCGCGAGCGGAAAAACCGGCAATAACGTCACCGCGCTTTCCTTGGACAGCAGGGCAAGGAAATAACAGCCGAGGCTGGTCAGCAGCCAGCGCGGAGCCGGACTTTCCAGCCAGCGCGCCCAGCCGTAAAGCGCGGCTATGCTGAAGAACACGTTCAGTATCTCGTCCCGGCTTTTGATATTAGCCACCACCTCGGTGTGCAGCGGATGCACGGTGAACAATAAAACCGCCCCGGCCGCCCACAACCAATGATATCCGCGAAACAGCCGGCGCAAGGTGGCAAAAAGCAGGGCTACCGTGAACGCGTACCAAAGCACATTCATCAAATGTCCCAAAAAAGGGTTGCCAGGCGACAAACTCCATTCGATTGCAAAAGTGACCAGCGACAGGGGCCGATACAGTAACGCCGAAGCATTGGCGCCCACCGTTCCGGCGCGGTAATGATGCGTCAGCAATTCCGGTATACCGCCAATTCCCTGCCTGACGTATTCGTTTTCGGCAATGGCCAGCGGATCGTCGAGTACGTATCCGTGCCCCAGGGTGTTGGCATACAACAAAAAAGCCAACACGGCAAAGCCGGCGCCAACGGCGCCAAAATTGACCCCGCCGGGAGATTCAACCGGCGCAGGGCGTTCGGTCGCCCGTTGGATCATTTTGCCGGATGACCGGGGCATGTCTGCCTTTTTGTTTTTTTTCGACATGGTTGAAGTTGTGAATGGGTTCGGGCATTTCAGGCGAATTATCAGGCTGCAAAAATTACCATTTTCAGGATAAAATGAACATTTTTTATCAATTTGCCGGTCAAACACAGTGTAGAGGCACTTGAATTAGGCGCGACATTCGGCAAAGCATATTTTTGCCCGGATAACCGGCCAAAGTCTTATCCGGGCAAACACTACCATTCATGACTTACCTGCCTTCCCCCACCCGTTACAGTGAAATGCAATACCGCCGTTGTGGTCGCAGCGGCCTGAAACTACCGGCGGTTTCGCTCGGACTTTGGCACAATTTCGGCCATGTCGACGTGGCCGAGACTTTTCGCGCCACCCTGCACCTGGCTTTCGACGCGGGCATCACCCACTTCGACCTGGCCAACAATTACGGCCCGCCGCCCGGCTCGGCCGAGGAAAACTTCGGCCGTATCCTGCGCCGGGATTTTCGCGGCTACCGCGACGAAATGATCATTTCCACCAAGGCAGGTTACCTGATGTGGGACGGCCCTTATGGAGAGTGGGGTTCAAAAAAATACCTCGTAGCCAGCCTTGACCAAAGTCTGCGCCGCATGGGCCTGGAATACGTGGATATTTTCTACAGCCACCGGTTCGATCCCGACACACCGCTGGAAGAAACAATGAGCGCGCTCGACCTGGTCGTGAAGCAGGGTAAAGCCCTGTATGCGGGTATCTCCAGCTATTCGCCGGAACAAACCCGCGAAGCCTGCCGCATCCTTCGCGGGCTGGGCACACCCTGCCTGATCCATCAGCCCAAATATTCCATGTTTGTGCGCGACATTGAAAATGGCTTGCTTGATGTGCTGGCCCAGGAAGGCCTCGGCTGTATCCCGTTCTCGCCGCTGGCCCAGGGCCTGCTGACCAATAAATACCTGCACGGCATTCCGGCGGACTCCCGCGCGGCCAAAACGCATGGCCATTTACAGGAAAAAGCGATTACAGAAGACCGCCTCCGCCAAATCCGCCAACTGAACGAACTGGCCGGACAACGCGGCCAGACGCTGGCGCAAATGGCCCTGTCCTGGGTGCTGCGGCACAAACAGGTCGCCTCGGTGCTGGTAGGCGCCAGCCGGCCGGAACAGTTGGCCGATTCGCTCAAATGCCTGGGCAACCTGACATTCAGTCCCGAAGAACTCGATAAAATTGACGGGATTGTAAAATAAGACGCGCACCGGGCGGGGGGTTATATTGCAATTGACAAGGATTAAAATTTCATTATGCGAACACGACCGCCTTGTCTGTTCCTTGTGACAATTGCCCCCCAACATTGCTAATTTCCTCCCCTCCTGTTTTGCCTGGCTGAAAAGACCTTTGAACTTCTCATTTTTTCAGGTCATCTCAAGCAAAATCGTTTTTATTTATGAAGAGCTTTACCTCGTTTCACCCAAACCGACGGTGGCTTGCCCTTGCCATATCGTTATTAATAGGTATCGCGGGCCTGAGCGCCCAGGTGCGTACCGTGCGGGGCAATGTCCGTTCCTCCGACGGCGAGCCGGCTATCGGCGCCACCGTGCGGGTGGATAACGCCCCGGACAGGGGCGCCGTCAGCGATGCCGCCGGCAATTTTTCCATCGAAGCGGCCCGCGGAGAAACCCTGCGCATTTCCTACACCGGTCATTCAACCCGGACAATCGTCCTTGGAGACGAGACCAGCCTGGATCTGGTGCTGGAACCGTTAACCAACGTGCTGAACGAAACGGTCGTCGTCGGGTATGGCACCGTTAAAAAAAGCGATCTCACGGGCGCCGTATCTTCCGTGTCCGGCGACCAGTTGCGCAGCTCCGTTACGACCAACATCGACCAGGCCCTGCAGGGCCGGATCGCGGGGGTGCAGGTGACGCAAAACTCCGGCCAGCCGGGCGGCGCGGCCTCCATCCGGATACGCGGCGCCAATTCTATTACCGGTTCGAGCGAACCCCTGTACGTCATCGACGGTATTCCCTTTCAGGGCGACGGCACCTCGGTGGCCGGTTTCGATTGGGCAGGCGGCGCCAACGGCCAAAATCGCGTGAACCCCCTTTCAGCCATCAACCCGAACGATATTGTCAGCATCGAGGTATTAAAAGACGCGTCCGCCTCGGCCATATACGGCGCGCGGGCTGCCAACGGGGTGGTGCTGATCACCACCAAACGCGGCAAAAAAGGCGAGAGCAAAATTTCCTACAACGGTTTTTACGGCGCCCAATCGCTGCCGAACAACCTGGAAATGATGAACCTGCAACAGTTCGCCGATTACCAGCTGCAAATATCCAACGACCTGAACCTGACGCCCAACCAACGTTATCTCGACCCCTCCCTGCTCGGGACGGGCACCAACTGGCAGGACGAAATTTTCCGGCCCGCCGGCATGCAAAGCCACCAGTTGTCGATATCTGGCGGCACGGATAAAACGGGTTACGCCGTGTCGGGTGGCGTTTTCCGGCAGGACGGGATCATTATCGGTTCGGATTTTAACCGCTACACCGCGCGCATCAGCCTCGATAACCAGGTCAAAGACTGGTTCAAAATCGGCGGCTCCCTGGCTTATGCCAATACCGATGAAAAGATCACGCTCAACGACGGCGGCGATGGCATCATCATGCAGGCATTGCTGAGCCAGCCCGATATTGCGGTGCGGGACCTGAACGGCAACTATGCAGGCCCGGAAGTCCAGTTCTCCGGCGCTACCTATAATCCCGTGGCAGCCGCCCTGCAGCGCAACAACACGCTGAAACGCCAGCGTCTGATGGGTAATGTTTTCGGCGACGTCACCCTGTTCAAAGGCCTGGTCTTCCGATCCGAAATCGGTTTCGACGACAATCAGGGCCTGAACGTTGCTTTCCATCCCACCTACAAATGGGGCGCCCTGGTGAATACCGAAAACCAGTTGCGCCAGCGCGAGGAAAGCAGCTTCTTCTGGGTGTGGAAAAACTATCTTACCTATAATGTATTTGCCAACGACAAACACAACCTGACCGCTATGATCGGCCAGGAAGCGCAAAGGTCCGACTGGCAGGGCTCGCAAGTGACGAAAAAGAACTTTTCCTCCAACGATATTCCCGTACTCAGTGAAGGCGACGACGTGACCTCCCGCACCACCGGCTGGAAAGACGCGGCTTCCATCGCTTCTTATTTCGGGCGTTTCAATTACAGCCTGTTTAACCGCTACCTGTTTACTTTCACCATGCGCGCCGACGGTTCTTCCAAATTCGGGCCGGAAAACCGCTGGGGTTATTTCCCCTCCGCCGCGGTAGCCTGGCGTATAGGCGAGGAAAAATTCATGCGCTCGCTGAACACCAACCTGAAGCTCCGGCTCGGCTACGGCGAAGTGGGCAACCAGGCTATCGCCAATTACCTGTACGGCGCTTCCCTGCTGGCCATCAACTCCCCCTTCGGGACCGCTTACCGCCTGGAAAAAATTTCCAACCCGAAATTGAAATGGGAAGCCACCAAACAGTTCAACGCCGGGCTGGATGTCGGGCTGTTCCGGGGGCGTATCGACTTTTCGTTCGATATCTATAACAAGCAAACGGACGACATGCTGCTCCAGCTCTCCGTGCCCAGCTACCTCGGCGGCACGGGCTGGCAGGACATCCGGGCGCCGTTTGCCAACGTGGGCAAAATGGAAAACAAAGGTTTCGACCTGACGCTCCGCACCCACAATTTCGTGCGCAAAAACTTCGGCTGGAGCACCGACCTGACCTTTTCCCGCAACCGCAACCGGGTAAAAGAACTGGACGATGCCAACCGTATCTACTGGCGCAACCTGTACTGGTACAGCGAGTTCCAAACCGCCACCAAAACCAGTGTAGGCCAGCCGTTGGGTCTTTTCTACGGCTACCAGGTAGAAGGCATTTTTCAAGATCAGGCCGATATTCTCGGTCATGCCGTGCAGGTGCCCGATCCGAACAACGACGGCAAAAACCTCGTGGACAAACGCGCCGGCGTATGGATCGGCGACCTCCAATTCAAAGACCTCAACGGCGACGGCGTCATCAATACCGAGGATCAGACCATCATCGGCGACCCGAATCCGGATTTCACGTTCGGCCTGAACAACTCCTTCTCGGCCGGGCCCTTCGATTTGGTCGTGTATTTCACCGGCTCCTACGGCGCCGACATCCTGAATTATTCGCGGGTGCAAATTGAAGGCATGACCAACGTGTACTCCAACCAGGCAGAAACCGTATTCAACCGCGCCCAATTCGGCCTGCGCGATCCGAACGGCTCCGATCTCGATCCGGCAAACGTGTACCTGCTGAATCCAGGCACCGATATTCCGCGCCCGACCACCACCGACAACAACCGCAACAACCGCATGTCCGACCGCTTTATCGAAGACGGCTCCTACCTGCGCCTGCAAAACGTCCGTCTCGGCTACACCCTGCCCAAACGCCTGACCACAACCTTCCGGATCGAAAAACTCCGGTTGTACGTGAATGCCCAGAACGTGGCCACTTTCACCAACTACAGCGGTTACGACCCGGAAATCGGCGCCTTCAACCAAGACCCGCTCCTCCAAAACGTGGACATGGGCCGCTACCCCACGCCGAGGGTGTACACATTCGGGCTGGATGTTGATTTTTAATTGGTTTAGGAAGTTTAGATGGTTTAGATGGTTTAGAAAAGACCCCTCTAAACCCCTCTAAACCCCTCTAAACCTCTCTAAACCTCTCTTTCTCAATCATAAATCTTTGATGATGAAAAATAAATATCTTTTCTCCCTCACCCTGATCCTCTTGCTGAGTTCGTGCAGCAAGGAGTTTCTGGAAATTGAACCGCAGGACAGGCTGACGATCGACAATTTCTATCGCAACGAAACCGAGATCAAGGCTGCCACGGCTTCTTTGTATGGTTTTCCATGGTTCGATTTCAACGACAAATTTTTCTGGCTGGCCGGCGACTGCATGTCGGGCAACATGTACTATACCTGGGATCAGGAGGGGCAGTTTTTCTTCTTCTCCTACACCGAAGGCAATGCGTACCTGAGCTCGGGCTGGCAGGGTTTGTTTCGCGTGATTTCTTACGCCAATTCCATTATCAATGACATGCCCCGCGCGGCAGCCGGCAAAGTGTCGCAACAGGTGATCGACCGCGCGCTGGGCGAAGCCCGGTTTATCCGCGGAACATCTTACTATTTCCTGGCCGAATACTGGGGCGACGTGCCCATCGTGGAAAACTCGACCGAACTGGTGGCTACCAACAACCTGTTTTTGCCGAAAAACAAACGTTCGAGCGTGTACGAATTCGCCCGACGCGACCTGGCATTTGCCGCCGAAAACCTGCCTGCCTCCGACGCGCCCGGGCGACTCACGCAATGGTCGGCCAAAGGTATGCTGGCCAAATTGCACCTTACCATGGCGCAAAACCTCGGCGACGGCGCTTCGGCTGAAAATTTTGCCAAAGCCAAACAGTTTGCCGCCGATGTGATTGAAAACAGCGGCCTGACCCTGATGCCCAATTACGCCGACCTGTTTAAAATTGAAAACAACAACAACCCCGAATCGCTCTTTGCCCTGCAATGGATGGAAGGCGGGTATGCCTTCGGCAACAGCAGGCAGGCCAACTGGGCCCGCAGCAGCCAGATCACCGGCAACAGCGAGTGCTGGGGTGGCGGCAAATGCGCGTCTTATGATTTTGTGCAGGACATGGAACCCGGCGATAAACGCCAGCCGGCCATTTTTATGGCGCCCGGCAATTACTACCCGGAAATCCGGAAAGCCGACGGCGGATACACCTACAAAATCGTCAACCGCGACCCGAACGATCCGAATATTACGCTCGAAGGCGCGGCGCCGTTGTTGAACAATATTAAAAAATATGTGGTGGGCAGCGCCGACGACAACGGGGGTAAGGTTTCCACGGGGCAGGCTACCGCACTCAATCAATATATTCTTCGCCTGGCCGATGTGTACCTTATCTATGCCGAGGCAACCCTCGGCGCTGCCGGCTCCACTGCCGACCCTAAGGCGCTGGAATACTTCAACGCCATCCGCCAACGGGCAGGGTTGCCGGCAAAAACAGAAATTACCTTCCCTGATATCCTGAAAGAGCGTCGGATCGAATTCGGCTTTGAAAGTGTGTATTGGTTCGACGTGAAACGCTACTACTACCGTGATGCCGCGGCCGCGTTGGCCTATCTGAATACGCAGGAACGGGAATTCACTTACGTGCGCATCAACACGCCGAACGCCCCGGACGAGAATACGGTAGCCGGTTACGAACTGATCCCGCCACCCAGCCAGATCACAATCAGCGCCTCGCAAATGTTCCTGCCTATTCCGGCGGCAGAAGTGGTAGCCAATGCGTTGCTCGCCCCTTCGGCGCCGGCAGTAGACTACGATTTCCCGTGATGCGATGTTAATTATTTTAGACAGGATCGACAGGATTTACAGGTTGTAAATAGTTCGGTTATCCACCACGCTAAATCCTGCCAATCCTGTCGATCCCGTCCATTAAAAAATAAAAAAACAGTCTGTATGAAACCTTTATTGAAATATATAACGCTTCTGATTATCCCGGCTATCCTGATCGGCGTGTCGGGCTGTTCAAAAGACGACGATAAGCCCAACAACGGAACGCCGGCTGTGCATTACATCCGCTCGACCGATCCGGCACTGTCCGACTCCCTGCTGGTGGGCAGTTTTATGGGCAGCCTCATCGCCATTGTCGGCGAAAATCTGGGCAACACCAAACAACTCTGGTTCAACGACCAGCAGGCTACCCTTAACCCCACCTACATCACCGATAAAACCATCCTGGTGAATGTGCCCAGCACCGTTCCTACAGTGGTGACGGATAAAATGCGCTTCGTTTTTGGCGACGGCAGCGAGATGTTATACGACTTCAAAGTCAACGTGCCCGCCCCGGTAGTCGGTTCTATCAAATGCGAATACGTGCCCGATGGCGAAACCGCCGTGTTGTACGGCGATTTTTTCTTCGAACCGATGAAGGTGATCTTCCCGGGCGAAGTGGAAGGGCAAATCGTTTCGATTTCAAAAACGGAAGTTCAGGTGACCGTACCGGCGGGCGCCGGCGCCGGACCGATCAGCGTGCAAACGAATTTCGGCAAAGTGAAGTCGAAATTTTACTTCCGCGACGACCGCAATATCCTGCTCGACTACGACAGCAAACTGCACGAAACCTGGACGGCGCCCATTGCCAATCCGGCCAGCAATCCCGACCCGGCCCCGGTGTCAGGCGGGTATGCCTATTTCAAACACGCTGCCGACGGCGCCTGGATGTGGACCAACGAACTGACCATGCAATACTGGGCTCCGCGCGGACGCGGAAACGTGCCGGTGGCCACCGGCCTGCCCGGCGACCTGGCGTTCAAATTCGAATGTAACGTGCCGGTAGAGTGGCGCGACGTACGCATGGAAATTTTCTTCGGCCCTTATGCCGACGACCACGGCCGCGACGCGCCGGGAACCGTGCTTGCCCGCTGGAAACCCTGGAAAAACGGACCTTTCACCACGGACGGCTGGATCACCGTTTCCATCCCGCTATCGGAATTCAAATACGGCAAAGACGATCCGGACGATGACGAAGTCGGCAGCCGGAAAATTGAAAACCTGTCGTCCCTTACCAACGTGGTGATGATGCTCTTCGGCCCTGCCAATGGCCCCAACCCCGTTCACGTTTGCATCGACAACGTTCGCATCGTCCCGCAATAACTTTAAATCATCCTCGCAATGAAAAATATAAACAGAACATTAAGTATACTTTTCATCGGCTTGCTGGCTGTCGGAATCCTTTTCAACGCCTGTAAAAAGGACGACGACACCAGCGACAAAATTGAGTTGTTCAGCTTCGGGCCTTCGCCCGTGCTGCGCGGCGGCGAGCTGCGTTTTATCGGCGCCAACCTCGACAAAGTCACCGCCATCGTGTTGTCAAACAACGTGCAGGTGACCAATTTCAAATCGAAAACGCCGGAACAAATCGTTATCACAGTGCCCCAGGAAACCGTGGATGGAACGGTAGTGTTAAAAACGCCGCAAGGCGATATTCAAACCAAAACTATCCTGGCCATTTCCGAACCGATCACGATCGCCTCGTTCAGTCCGGCCAAAGTACGCCCCGGCGGCGTGCTCACCATCGAAGGCACTTATCTCAACCTGATAAAGGAAGTGATCTTCAGCAATAAAAAATCGGTGAGCGACGCCGGCTTTGTGAGCCAAACGCAAACGAAACTCGAAGTGCCCGTACCGGAAGACGCTCAAACAGGCATCGTTGCCGTATCGAACGGAGCGGCGGATCCCATCGTGGTAGAATCGGCAACGCCGGTAGAGATCACTTTGCCTTCGGCGACCAACCTGACGCCCAATCCTGTAAAAGCAGGAACTTCCCTGACCATAGAAGGCGCCGACCTGGACCTCGCGCGGGAAGTGATCTTCAGCGGCGGCTCCAAAGTAACGGCGTTCACCAGTGCAGAGCCGGGCAAAATTGTGCTCGACGTACCGGCAAACGCCCGGGACGGCAAGATAAAACTCGTGGCCGCCTCCCTGCTTGAAGTGGAGTCTGCCGGAGAACTGGTTATGGTTGTGCCCACTATCAACAACATATCGCCAAACCCGGCGAAAAACGGCACGGACATTACCGTGCAAGGCGCCGACCTCGATTTGATCACCGGGGCGACATTCGGCGGCGGCAAAACCGGGACGCTGCTCGGCGGCTCGGCCACGGAAATCACCGTTAAAGTACCCATCGACGCCACGGAAGGTACCATTTCATTCGGCACTGCCGCCGGCAAATCGGTGACTACTTCAAATGATCTGACGCTCATAAAACCGACCATTTCGGGTATCGCGCCGTTGGATGTTCAGTTTACAAAAGACATCACTGTCACCGGTACCGACCTCGATCTGGTGGCGACAGTCAAATTCAGCGGCGGGACGGAGGTAGCCGTGCCCGGGGCTGCGCCGACTGCGCTAACCGTTGCCGTGCCGGTCGGAACCTTATCAGGGCCAATTACCCTGGTGACTACGAACGGTTCGGAAGTGCAATCCGGGCAGTCATTGAATATTTTGCCTTCCACCTCGGCTGTTATCACCAACATGCCCGGCTCGGCGAAGCCGGGTCAGATGATCAATATCGAAGGCGAAAACCTGGACGAGATCACCGAAGTAGTATTCCCGGTAAACATTTCAGCCACCATGTTCGGCATCAAAACAGCCAACCTGATCCAGGTAGTGATCCCGCTGAGCGTAAAAACCGGCGTGGGCGTGATCAAACTGATCACCAAAAACAACGAAATCATCGAATCGCCGCCGATCAATATCCAGGGTGTTGATCCTGTCGCTGATCCGAGCCTGGTGTTTTTCAACTTCGACAACCTCGGCCTTTGGTGGGGCGATACCGGCGGCCCGGAAAATGACCCGGCCCTTACGCTCGACGGTACCAATTATTTCCGGGTAAATAAATCCTGCAACGGCTGGACGGGATTTTTCTGGCGCAACGGCCAGAACAACTTCCCCGGCCCGACCATCGGTACCAATGTTGGCGCCTACGTCCTCAAATTCGACATCAACGTGCTCGATCCGATCACGGGCGGCGAATTTGCCTGGCGTTTTAAAGGCAGCTCCGGCGATTTCTGGCATAGTTGGAAACCCTGGGCAGCCACGGGTTCGTATAAAACCGACGGCTGGATCACGGTCGCTATCCCGCTGACGGAATTTTACGACGGAGCCAAACAAATCGCCGATATGTCGACAATCACGGAAGATTTCGGCGTGGCCTTTAACGCGGGGGCTTCCCAGGTGAATGCAACCATTGATAATGTGCGGTTTGAATTAAAATGATGCCTTTGAAACGAATTATTTTTGTGGCGCTCCTGTTGGGGGCCTGGCAATTTGCGCCTGCGCAAATGGCAGGCCCCAACCTGGGGCATTTCGCCACAAACCCAGTCATGGTCAAAAACAAACCGGCCCCGCCCTCCAACCCAAAGGTCAACCGCCGTACCCGCGAGCTATACGCCAGCCTGCAGTCGCTGCCTCAAAAGGGTATCCTCTTCGGCCACCAGGACGATCTGGCCTACGGTATCGGCTGGAAATACCTCCCCGGAGAGTCGGATGTCAAACGGGTGGCCGGCGATTATCCGGCGGTGTATGGCTGGGATCTGGGACACCTGGAGCTGGGCAGCACGCACAATATCGACCAGGTGCCTTTCGACACCATGCGCCGCTTTATCCGCGATGGCTACCGCCGCGGCGGCATTGTTACGCTCAGCTGGCATTTGCACAACCCCTCCACCGGCGGCTCCTCCTGGGACACCGCGGCCAGTGTCCGGCAGGTATTGCCCGGCGGCGATAAACACGCGCTTTACTTGTCCTGGCTTGGCCGGGTGGCAGACTTTTTGGGCTCTGTCCGGCACAAGGGCAAACCCGTTCCCGTGCTGTTCCGGCCCTATCACGAGCACACCGGAAGCTGGTTCTGGTGGGGCGAAAAAAACTGCACATCTGAAGAGTATATCGCCCTTTGGCGCATGACGGCCGACTATTTGCGGGTGACCCGCAAAATGAACAATATCCTGCTCGTGTATTCCGCCGCTGAATTTACCGATGAAGCGCATTTCCTCGAACGTTATCCCGGCGATGAATACGTGGATGTGCTGGGTTTCGATACCTATATGCGCGACCCCGCCCAGGAAGGCAGTGCCGGCATATTTATCGAACGGCTACGCAAAAGCCTGGATATGCTGAGCCGGATTGCCGCGCGGCATGGCAAACCTTTTTGCCTCGCCGAAACCGGACTGGAGCAAATCCCTCATTCGGATTGGTGGACAAATACGCTTTGGACGGCCATTAAAGATTATCCCCTTGTCTACGTCCTCCTGTGGCGCAATGGCCGGCCCGATCATTACTACGTGCCGTACCCCGGCCATCCCAGCGAGGAGGATTTCAGGAGGTTCGCCAGGGAGGAACGGCTCTTGTTCGAATCGGACGCGCGGGCGGCTGATATTTACCGGACAAGAAATTTTTGGGGCCGGATGCTGCGGCGGTGAATTTTTTAAAAGATATGCATCAATTTTCATTCGACCAGCGACTGACTGTGCTTCGCGAACAACACGAACGGTTGATCGCGCGACCCAACCGGCCCATTTTGCCCGGCAATGGTATTTTTGAACGGTATGAACATCCGGTGCTCACAGCTGCCCACACGCCCCTTTTTTGGCGTTACGACCTCGACCCTGATGCCAATCCTTACCTGATGGAGCGCTTCGGCATCAACGCCGTGTTCAACGCCGGGGCGATTAAATGGCAGGGCAAATACCTCGTGTGCGCCCGCGTGGAGGGCGTGGACCGCAAATCCTTTTTTGCCATCGCCGAGAGCCCCAATGGAGTGGATAATTTCCGGTTTTGGGATTATCCCGTCACCCTGCCCGAAACCGGAAACCCCGATACCAACGTGTACGACATGCGCTTAGTGCAGCACGAAGACGGCTGGATATACGGTTTGTTTTGCACCGAACGCAAAGACCCTGCCGCCCCGGCTTCCGACACTTCTTCCGCCGCGGCCCAATGCGGTATCGCGCGCACCCGCGACCTGCTCCGTTGGGAACGGCTGCCCGACCTGCGTACCCCTTCTCCCCAGCAGCGCAACGTGGTGTTGCACCCCGAATTTGTGCAGGGCAAATACGCTTTTTACACCCGGCCGCAGGACGGCTTTATCAGTACCGGCGCCGGTGGGGGTATCGGCTTCGGCTTGTCCGAAAGTATGACGCCGGCCGTCATCGACCGGGAAGTTATACTCGATGAAAAACGCTATCACACGGTGTATGAAGTAAAAAACGGTCAGGGCCCGGCGCCGCTGAAAACGCCGGAAGGCTGGTTGCACCTCGCCCACGGCGTACGCAATACCGCCGCCGGCCTGCGCTACGTGCTTTACCTCTTCATGACCGACCTGCACGACCTGACCCGGGTAACGTACAAACCCGCCGGCCACTTCATCGCTCCCGAAGGCGAAGAGCGGGTCGGCGACGTTTCCAACGTCGTATTCTCCAACGGCTGGATACTCGACGATGACGGCCAAACGGTAGTCATTTACTACGCCTCTTCCGATACGCGCCTGCATGTGGCTGTCAGCACATTGGATCGCCTGTTAGATTATTGTAAAAACACGGCGCCCGACGGCTACCGCTCGGCGTCGTCGGTGGAGACGCTAAAAGGGTGGATAGTGAAGAATTTAGGCGGCAGGTAAGAATTCGCCGAAAGTTGCCTCATCTTTTCGCCACCACTATTTTCTGAACTGACCGCCGTCCGTCTTCGAACAGCACTTCGGCGGCGTAAAAACCCGGCGGCAAGTCCGGCGGCAGGTTTGAACACCAGGGTAAAGCGCCAACCGGCTCATTTAGCACCAGCCTGCCGCTGACATCCCAAAAACGTATGGCTCGTACCTGCTTCCCTTGTCCGGCCCGAACGCAAAAAGAGGAGAAGACCGGGTTGGGACTGATCCGGACGCGATCCGGGTCGGGAACTTCGTGGTAATCCGACAAAGTGCCATGCGCATAAACTTTCATCAGAAAGCCGCGGTTCTTTCCGTCTCCATACATATTCCAGGCTTTGCCCACGATAACTATATCGCCTTTTTGATCGACTTCCACGTCATAAATAGTGAAGGCTTTGTCGTCTTTGTAGTTAAACTCCCACACTTTTTCAAGATTAGGAGTATACTTCACTACCTTGAGCGTGTTGGGCGGCCCGCCTCCCAAAGGCAGGGTGTTGGTTCCGGCGATGATATAGTTGCC
>CALEYM010000598.1 GCA_937926185.1 uncultured Bacteroidota bacterium
CCCGACAGATTTTTTAAATCCGAGACAATACCTGAAAGATTCTGTGTAAATGCGGTTGAGCCCGCCGGGCTGGCTTTAAAATCGCCGTATAAATTGGCGTCGATAGCAGAAAATCCCTGGGTATTGATGCTGACCGGTAGAAATCCGGTTTTGCTGAAAGAAAGTGGGGAGGGTATCGCGCTTTTTGCCGACGCATAATTGCCCCCGGCGTCGAGGTTGACCAACAACCCGTCGATCGTGGCATTGTTCAACGCTTCGCCATAAATGTTTTTTACTTTTCCCTGAATTTGGTTGTGGTCGGCAAAATCGTCAAAAATCTTTTCACGCGGGAACAAGACGACTTCAAGCGCTGCCGGAACCACCGGATCATCCAGCCGGATCGTCAAGGGTTCGAAGTCGTCGTTCGGGCCTTTGGAAAGCGTAATAAAAATATCGTCGGTAGCAATATTGACATTGGAGGGAAGCAGAATGTCATAAAGGCCTGGTACCGCCGGATCGGGCGTGATCGTTGCGCCGGGCGGCACCGAGGTTATGGTCACGCCCGTCATCACGTCGGAATTAAAGTTGACATCGCTGATTTTAAGCCGGATCGGATTTGCTACGCTAGCCAGTGCGCCATCGCGCAGCACCTGTGTGATCAATATTAATTTGTCCTCCGCCCTGTCGATAAATTCAATCAGTACTTTGGGGTTTGGTATAGGATATTCAGTCGGGTCTATGTTTCTGTAATCGGCGTAATGTTTGGAAAACTCGGATGGCGGGGCTATCCACTCGAAACGCACCTGCAAAAAATCCAGCGCCTTCTGAAACACCTCCGTACTTCCGATATAAAACCGGTTGCCTACTTCCGGCACCGGCCCGAACGGAAACACTTTTTGCGTACCGTCGAAAACGCCCTGATCGCTTTGGATGATGAGGTTTTCCCGGATGCCGCGCACGTCTACCTTGATGACAATTTCGCCGATCAGCAAGGTGCGGAGCATTTCGTACACTTCGGCGGCGGTCAGCACAATCGCCTCGTTGTCAGGGTCTTCGTCGGGGCAGGGTATGGCGGCCGGACAGGGTTTTTCCAGTTCCGGGTTGACAACAACTTTGATCAGGGGCCACTGGGTATCGAAGCCGGCTTTGGCGGCCAGTTCTTCGCCCAGGCTGTCGACGGGCGGGTCGTCGCGTTCGAGAACGACGCGGATATGGATGGTTTTCGTTGCAAAACTCATCCCGAAAGACCCCTTTGCCAGGTCGGGAATGGACGTAGAACCCGGAACGACCAGCGGATTGAATTCCGGGGCAATCCAATCTTCCGTTGAACTCAGCGATACCTGAAAATATTCGGATTTCAGTTTTTCGGGTTGGGCAATGTCGTTGATCAGGTTCAGCGTAATGTCGACGATCCTTTTCCCCTCCCTTAAGATCAGCTGCGGGCTGGCGATGGCAAACCCCACTTCGCCGTCGGGCAGGTGCCGGTCGTCGCCCATCGAACGCCAGTATTTGGCGCTTTCGTTGGGTTTTTCGGCGCCGTTCTGGTAGGCTTTTTTTACGTCGGGGTTGGCGTGGATACCGCCGCATTGCAGGTCGATCCAGGTATTTTTGATATCGGCTACCTGCGCGGGGCGCAGCACCCAGTCTTCGATGGTTTCAAACAGCAGGGGTTGGCCGTTTTTGTCTTTGCCGGCATCGAACAGGGTTCCTTTTTCCAGCAGGTGCTGGTCGAAGTCCTTGGCCAGTTCGAACAGCAGGTAAACTTCGTCGGGCACCTCGCCGCGGCGGCGCAGGCCGAGTATTTCTTCGTAGTAAAAATCGAGGTGTTTGGTGCCGATCTCGTTGAGGCTTTCCTGGGCGTAGCGGAACAGGCGCAGGAACACGAGGAACAGCACGATATGGGGTTGCACGATGCGGTATTCCACCTCTTCGGGCAGTTCCATACGCGCCAGTTCGGCGTCGAAGCCGGCCTGGGCGGCGTTTTTCAATACCAGCCAGGTATTGTAAAAGGTGTTGAACAGTTCGTTGAGGTCGTCCTGGTTAAAATGCGGGTTGGCGGCAATGGCGTCGAAGTCTATCCGGTCTTCGAGGCCCCAACGTTTGTCGGGGGCGAAAAAGCCGGCGTATTTGGACAGCAGGCCCGAATCGGCGCCTTTGTGGTATCTGATAAGTTTGACCAGCGCGCCTTCCAGTTCTTCCTGGTCGCAGCAGTTGTCGCGGCGGATGCGGTTGAGCAACAGGGTTTGCAGCGGGTGTTTGATCCGGACGAGTTTTTGGTAGGCATCTTCCAGCGAGAAGGCGAGCAGACGCAGGTGTTCGAGGAGGGGCAGATAGGAGGCCGTGACAGTGCCCTGCTTTTTTTTACCGCCCGGAGCAGGTTTGGCTTCTTTTGCCTGCTCAAATTGCTCGTTCAGTTCCTGGTATTGCCGGCGGATCTCATCGGTATCGGTAGCCGCCACGACGGCCAGATAGGTGAGAATTTCCACTTCCCAGAAATTTTCCCAGTAGGCGCCGGCGGGCTGGGTATCGGTTTCGTCGAAGAACCGGAGCGTACGGGCAAAGCGGTGGGCCTCCACAATCAGTTCCTGTATCGTGCGCTCGTCGAGTTGGAATGCATCGGGCCGCAGGGTCTGCACGAGCCGGCCGAGGCGGGAAGCGCCCTGGTGAAGCAGGGGATGGCAGTGTTTTGAGTCGCTCATATTTGTGGTTGAATGGTCGCTTCGCGTTTGTAGTAATCATATACAAAATTGAACCGTCCGTTGGTGCTGCGCACCGCGAGATCGAGTTCGATCAGCACCCGGCCTTCCCAGATCATGGCCGGGTCGGTCACGATTTCAATGTTGAGCAGATTCACACGGGGTTCGTAAAACAATATGGCGTTGGTGATCAGGTCTTTGATATAAGTGATAATACCCGCATCCACCGGCTCGAACATCAGGTCGTCGAGCGCGCAGCCGTAGTCGGGCCGCATGACGCGCTCACCGGGCCGGGTGTTGAGCAGGATGGTCAGGCTTTGTTCGATGTCGCGCACCTCGGAGGCCATGTTCACCGTGGACTGTGCATAGTCGAAGGTGACGGGGAACGCCCAGCCGGTACCGAGGAATGATTTGTTTTTTTGTTCCATACTTTGTAGTGGTTAGCGGGTTTCGGGTTAAGCGGGTTTCGGGTTAGCCGATGAGGACCGTCGGGCAGCCGACGGTAATCTGGCCGCCGTGGGCGGTGGTGTCGCCCATGCGGGCGGCGGGTTTGCCGCCGATAAACACCGTTTGCGAGCCCATCACGATCGAATCGGGCGGGCCGGCGCAGGTACACATATTGCCCACCGTGGCCGCCGGCATGCCGCCGATCATGACCGTGGGAACGCCGGGTGGCATTACCGGGCCGCCCACGTGCGGGGCTCCACCCGGATTGACCATCGGGCAGGTGTGCATGTCGCCGACTCTTGCTGCTAAAGGCATATATTAGTGATGAGTGATGAGTGATGAGTGATGAGCGATGAGCGATGAGTGACTAATTAATCCGCACAAAAGTTCCTTTAATCACCAGATCGGCGGTGGCTTGTATCTGGGCCTGGCCCTGCGATTCGGCTTTGAAGGTGGCCTGGGCTTTTTGTTCGATATTTATTCCCTGCATTTTTACATCTTTCGCGGCTTTGAGGATCAGGTCTTTGGAAGACTCGATGGAGATGCCGTTTTTGTCCATTA
>CALEYM010000599.1 GCA_937926185.1 uncultured Bacteroidota bacterium
AACCGTCGCGGCGCCTGGCAATCGCCCCCCGCATCCTACCTTAACGACCGTTTACTGGAACGGGTGATATGGGGCCGGGAAGATATTTTTGACACGCCCAACCGGGATTTTTTTACGCCAAACGAATTTTGGCAATCCGTACGGCAAACCCCTGTCGTGGAATGGAAGCGGTATGCTACGCCAAAACCGTTGGCGGTCAGCATCCAGTTTCATAATTTGGGTGCAAGCACTTTCGGATTGGTTTCCACCCTGGAAGACGAATCCTACCGCCGCATGTTGGAAAATCTCGAAAATTACCGTCACCTTGTAAAACAGGGGGCTGCAATTTCGCTGATCCTGAAAACGACCGAACAACACGATGAACTCTTTCAGCGACGCATGATCATTGTGCCGGATAATGATCCGAGGCTTGCCTTGCGCCGAAACCGCGACGCGCATACGCTTACCTTCCGCTGGGGCGCCTGGGGCGAAAAAATAGAGCACCTTTATCTGCGACGTTTACCCGGCCCGACCGGCGAACCAATCCTCGCAGACGAGCCGGCAGGACGTGGAAGCGGGTTGCCACGCGCAGAAATGCTGGCTATGCTGGAGTCACGGCCTGAATTATGGATCGACGGACAACGGCTGCCTGAATTTTCGTTCCGGATCAGTTCGGACAGCATCTCCATACACGTCGGGCCTGAACACGAAATTCCGGATACTTTTCAGCGGGAAATAAAATCCAATACACAGGAGCGCGGCATGTTGCAACTGGATTCCTTTCAGGTTGCCGGTTACGACCTGCCGCCGATAACCCTGTTTCTGAACTACTTCGATCTGGTTAACAGACTTTTAGTGCGTAACGATTTTGACGCCCTGATGTCCGTTCAAGGCAGCATACGGATAAAACTGAATCCGCCCAGGTTGGATAAAACGGACCTGTATTTCGATTTCTCCGTTCCTGAACAGGTCAGAGCGACGGTGAGTATTTTTGAGCCGGAGGGCCGGAACGTATTTATACAGGAAGATATGTTTACGGCAGGGCAACACACGGTGAAAGTGTCGCGCAGCCATTTTCGGCGGACTGGCAAGTATATTTGCTTTTTGAATACGCCATTCGGTGTGGCCAGACAGGAGTTTGTGCTGGAAGAGGAATGATTTATGCGCCTTTTTTCCTGTGATAATACGCCTTAGCCTTGATCTGGCTGCCACAGGTCTGCATATTGCACCAGCGCCGGGCGCCGTTTTTACTGGTATCGAGAAACAGCCAGCCGCAATTGTCGCAACTTTTAACCCGGGGTAGCCGCTCGCCGAGCAGAAGCGCCTCGGCGGACAGCGCGATGAGCCAAAGCGGTTTTTCCGGGTGCGGCGCCGATTCGAGGCTGCGCTGCAAGACACCTTTCTTCAGACAAAGTTTTGTATGCGGATACACTTCATGTAAAAACGCATTCAGCGTATCCAGGTGAGCCGGATGGAGTGTTCCCGTCCGGGCATAATGCTCAAAAAGGGTATAAAGCGCTTCACGCAGGGCGCGTACTTCTTCAATGTTGCTTTCCGGCAACTTGTTCCATACCTGCCAGTCTTCTTCCGAAAACACGCCGGCCCGGCATATCCAAATTCTGAAATCATCCCAGGTCCGCAGGTATTCGTCGCCAGTAGCTGGTTTGCGGGACGATACGGTGTTCGTAAAATCGAGGCAAAGCCAGCCGCCGTCGAACGAAAGTGTTTCAAGCGGATTTTCCATAAAAAAAATTTTACTGTCAAAGCTTGCTTTGTTGGTAAAAACACCTGTATTTTTACCGTCTAAAATATTTTTACCGGTAAAGATACTGCTAAAACAGGAAAATTAAGCTATGAAAACAAATCTTTCCTACTACATCGCCCAATTCAAACACATTTACAACGGCAGTCCCTGGTACGGGGATTCGCTCCGGCACAAACTGGAAACGGTTCAATCCGATGAGGTTTTTGCAGTGCCGGCGCCGGGAACACACTCTGTTGCTCAGCTCGTAGCGCATATCCTGGTATGGCGGCGTTTGCTGGTGGAACGGATCAAAGGCAACAACGATTTTCAGATACATGTGAATTCCTCGCGCGACTGGCCTCCCACCGCTATGCTGGAGGCTAAAGGCTGGGAGACGCTTCTGGCCGAGCTTGACGCCAACCAGGCGGAATTGGTCAGCTTGCTCGAATCGGAAACCGACTCCCTGCTGAACCGCCCGCTTCCGGATGGGAAACACGCGGTGCGGCTGCTGCTGGACGGCATTTTGCAACACGACGTATATCACATCGGCCAAATAGGGATGGCGCTGGCGATGCATCGCGCCAAAATGTCTGTTACTGCTACAAATTGAACTGTTAAATTGTTATGAAAACGGAAACTACCCCGAGCCAGGGCATGATCCTGGCCGCTTTTGCCGCCATTTACCTGATTTGGGGCTCTACTTATATCGCCATACTCGCCGGGCTTCATACCATCCCGCCATTTTTGCTTTCGGGCATACGGTTTTCCACCGCTGGCGCCATTTTGCTGGCCTGGCGCCTGGCACAAGGGGAACGGCCGGCACTGCAACCCACCCTGCAACACGCGTTTGCCGGTATCCTGATGCTGTTTGGGGGCACCGGCGCCGTCGTGTGGTCGGAACAGTACATCTCTTCAGGTATGGCTGCCACCATCGTGGCCAGTATGCCGTTCTGGTTTGTATTGTTGGACTACAAACAATGGTCGTTTAATTTCTCTAACGGCCTGATCCTCATCGGTGTAACCCTTGGATTTGCCGGAATCCTGGGCCTGTTCGGATGGGGGAGTTTTACCACCGGGCAGGGCTTGGATACACAGTCATTTGCGATGCTGGCGCTGTTGGGTGGTTGTTTGGCGTGGGCCTCGGGTTCGCTGTACCTGAAATACAGGCCCGTCACCATGTCCACCACGCTCGGCGCCGGCATCCAGATGCTGGCAGCGGGTTTGTTCAGCCTGGCAGTGAGCTGGCAACAAGGTGAAATAACCGGTTTTCAGTTTTCGGTTGTGAGCGCCCAATCCTGGCTCGGGCTGACGTATCTGATCACTTTTGGTTCACTGATCGGTTACCTGTCTTACGTCTGGCTGCTGAAAATGCGACCTGCCGTGCAGGTGGGTACCTATGCCTACGTAAATCCGGTAGTAGCCATGCTGCTGGGGTGGCTGATCGCTTCGGAGCCGCTCGACTGGCAACAGGCAGCGGCGCTGGGGGTGATTTTATCGGGGGTATTGCTCATCAATTTGCCGAAATACAGAAATATCAGACTATTGGCAGTAAAGAGCAAATAAAAACATAAACCTTGCTGGTCTTGCTGGTCGAAGTCTTCAGACTTCGATCATATATCCGTCGGACTTTGTCCGCTTTAAAATTTTTTCCGGACTAAGTCCGTCAAATACGTGGTCGAAGTCTGAAGACTTCAACCAGCGGGTAACTGTTGAAAGTCGGAAAAATATTATTCGTTATCGTGCAGACTTTCCAAGTTT
>CALEYM010000600.1 GCA_937926185.1 uncultured Bacteroidota bacterium
TGCTCCTTCTCTTTGCCGTCTTTATCATGCTAGACCTTGGCATCCTGTTTATCCGAATCGGCCAGTTCATGCTTTGGCCAATCAGCCGCCGCGGGGTCGTCGGTGACAGGTTCTGATGAAGTTTTTTTAGGTTTGGGAGTTGTTTTTTTACGCCTGGGCTTAGATTTTTTGGCCTTATCCGGTACTTCGGCAAGCGGAGTATCCGGACAAAGTATTTCCTTTATTTTTGCGCCTTCTTTAATGTTTTCTGCAAGGTTCGGATCGCCTTGAGGTACGCCCGCTCCGGGCGGTGGGGCTTTTTTTTGTCTTTCCTCAACCGGCGCTTTTTCTTCTACGCCAATGGAAGTGGCATCACCGCCCGAAGGTTCAGGAGTCCCTTCCGGCGGCTGCTCGACCGGTTGCTTGGTAATGACACAAAGCCCTTGCCCTGGCGTGTAATTTTGGCCGGTCTTTTCTTCTTCCGGTTTTGCGTCTTCCTTTTTTTTATCTTCTTCCCCGCATTTGGGTATTTTTATCGCATTGATTAGTGTATCCCGGTAAACCCCCCCCCCCTGCTGCCCCACATGCACCAACTCATGCGCCAGCAGCCGCCTTCCCGAATCCGTCTCCGGCCGGTACTCGCCATTACCAAAAACCACATTATTCCCGGACGTATACGCCCGTGCATTGATAGCCGAGGCGCTTGCTGCCGCCTGCGCATCCGTATGTATCCGCACCTGCCCGAAATCCTGCCCGAAACGGCTTTCCATAAAGTCCCGCGTACCGCCATCCATCGGGCGGCCATTGCCGGAGGAAAGCACGTCGGAAACGACAGAAGGCGCTGCCTTGCCGCCGGCGTCTGAATTCGCCTCTTTTCGCATGGCGGGCATTTCTTCTTCCTGTTGTTCCTCCGCGACAGCACGTTGTATTTGAACAGGAGCGGCGCCATCGATCGCTGCCGGCGTTTCCTTACGTCTGACTTCTTCTTTCGCACATTCCGCGCAGGCACGCTGCACTGGCACGATACCCATACCGTTGATATCGTGGACTTTGGTGGCGCGCATCACGGGCATTTTGCCTTCCTGGCGCTCTTCTTCTTTTTGTTCTTTTTCTTTTTGGGAACATTCGGCGCATTTGGCCTGCACGAGAGAGGGCTGTACGTGGGACAGCACCGGGGTTGCCGCGGGTTGTTTTACTTCAACCAGCGCCGGGGAAGCCGGCATCGCTATACGCTGGATGTCTACCGGCGCGGCCCCGTTTTTTTCTGTCTTTTCAGCGCGCTGCACCGGATCGGGCATCCGCATCACCTGGTCGGCCACCTGGTCGGCTTCCTGTTCGTAGAGGTCGCCGGGTTGGTTTACGGTCAGTTTGGCCTGGAAAAAAGGCATAGCCTGCTCCTTACCGAAGAATTTACCGTTCGGTTTGGACGATTTGGACGCCTTGTTTTCCGTTTGTGTGGCCGGTGTTTGCATGACATTTGTTCCGGGGGTTTACCATTCCACCTGAACGGCTTCATCCATCCAGGGCAGTTTTATGACCGATATACTCCAGGGCAGGCGTTCCAGCAGCATGTCCTGCCCCAGCCGTTCGGGGCGGAGCAGCCAGGCGGATTGCGATTCGGCACGCGAGAGATGGCCCATACGTTGCAAAAAGCCGCTGCGCAGGCCGTCGGGACTGGTGCTTTTCAGCGCCGGCCAGTTTTGAATTACCGCTTTCAGCAAATCGTTGCTTTCGTTTTTTTCCGCTTCGCTCAAAGCGAGTTCGAGTGGAACAGGTTCTTCCAGGGGCAGTCCGCACAGCAGTTTGGGCAGCGCCAACGCGGGTTCTTCCGGATGTTCCAGACCGGTAGCCAGGTAATGTAACAGGTGGATGGCGCGGTATTGGTCATCCGGGGTTGGGAAAACCTTTCCGTCGGTTAGTTTCAGTTCCTGAAAAAAAGCGGGCAGGTAAACGCCGAGCAGTATCACGCCGGCGTTGTCGACCATGATGCCCTCGGGCGGAAAACTGGTTTTATCCCGTTTTTCCTGGGCCGGTGTTTGTTCCGGGGCATCAGCAGGCTTGGGCTGGGTATCAGGTACTCCGGTTTCCGTCCCGGGCTGCCGCCTGCCGGTTGGTTCATTTGCCGGGGTGGTTTGTGTCAGGACACGGTAATACAGTTGCGTCAACAGCTCCGGTTGGGGGGGCTGCCTGAATCCATCGTTTAAGGCTTCGGCAAGCAGCGTCTTGTATAGTTGAAGCCTTTGCGCAGTATCCAACCGGCGGCCCAAACGACTTTGCAGCAGTTGAACGGCTTGTGTCAACCAGCCGTGAGAGAGCCCGAGCGAGACCTCCAGCATTTTTTCTGAAAAATCCGGCGAAAATTGCCAGAGCAACCGGCGCAGCGCGGAATCACTTCGTTGCAAAGCGGACAATAATGCCTGCTGAATGGCGGCGGGGCGTTCGGCAGTGGCCTGAAGGGTATGGACTTCCAGGGTTTTCAGCGCCATACCCCGGGCATACCAGGGCAAGACGCCCGTTTCCAGGAAATACCGGAAAACCGCCAGGGCGTTTTCTTCCGGGTTCAGCACCCGGGCGTTTTCATCCAAGTTAGCATCTGCCTTCGAGGCCGCTTCCGTTACCTGCCGGCTGATCTGTTCCACGCAGCGCTCCACGAAGTTGCGCTCCCAGTTGCTTTCGCCGAGCGAACCGAGGTCGATTTCCAGCCGGTCGATGCGCACAATGCGGTCGGCGGGGGCGATTTTGCTGAACAGCTCGTCCAGCCGCGGCAATACTTTTTCCTGGAACACACGCCCCGCCTGCCGTTGCAGTGCCACGGCGCCTGCCTCGCGGGGCAGTTCCAGGTCGAGTATCTGGCGGCGGATGCGGTGGGTCATGGATCAGGTTAGCTTAAGTGCGTTTTTTCCCACCCCTTCCGATAATCGGAACATCGGGAATATTCGGGTTTTCGCGGAAAATACTGTCGCCTTTATCGCCCTTGTCACCCTTGTCGCCTTTTTCGCCTCTTGGGCCAACCGGACCGATTGGTCCGATCGGGCCGGTTGGCCCGGTTGGTCCAGGCGGCCCTTGCGGCCCAGGCGTGCCGGCAACTATGCAACACCGGTACGGCAGGCTGAAATCGGCGATTACGCGCGGCAGGGTTTCATCGTCATCGTCCGGTTTAGCCTTTGATTTCTTTTTGGCCCCGGCAGCGGCGGCGGCGTCTTCATACACCAGGATAAAAGTGCCGCCCTTGGGTACGCCGGCCAGGTGTTCGGCGCCGAGCCATTCCAGCGTGAAGGATTGGGCTGTTTCTGCCGTTGCGCCGGCGCCGATGGAATAGGGCGGCATAGTCACGCCATCGACGACGACCGGTTTTTGCAGGTCGGCGATGGTGAGTTTTACGACTTTAAAATCGAGGTTATGTTTGCGTACTAAGTATTGCAATGCTTCGAACACGTCGTATTCCCGCAAATCGGTTTCACCGGCTTTCGGGTAAAGCCGGACTTTGGATTTGCCGATATGGCCTTCTATCCGGTAAAAATCGTGCGGGTCGAGGGAATAATACAACGGACGGATCACTTCCCGGCGGCCGGTATAACTGGGGAAATCCGGCGGCGCGTCGGTGGCGTGGTACGACAGGATGCGGTCGGCGCTCCGGGTTTTGGATCGCCGGTAGTTCCAGTAATGCTGAAGGGATTGCGGATGATCGATCAGCGGGTAATAAAACGGGATGGATTGCTCGCTAAGCGGGTAGATGTAACTTTTGCCCGGCGTGATGCGCAGGCGGCTGAAATCGGGTTTGTGTTCGATGAGATTTCCTTCTTCATCCTCGTGTAAACACCAGCCCGGCACTTTGCCCGGCGCATATTTTTTGAGGTAAAAGCCGTCGATCATCTGAAAGAGGCGCTGGAAGAAGAGGCGGCAGGTTTCCAGCCGGGCGGCATTGCCGTTGTAGATCGGCGGCTGATGGAAATGGTCGCGTAGCACGACATCCAGCCCGTTCGTATCCGGGTGTTGCTGGGCGGGGCCCAGGATCAGGTGTTTGTGTTGTTTGGCCAGGGTTTCGAGGGTGTAGGGGCGCAGGTCGTTCATCAGGTCGACCAGGGCCCAGCGCAGTTCGTGGTAGGCCGCGATCAGGTCGCGCAGCCAATCGTAGAAATATTGCGCGTAATATTTGGCGCCCACTTCCCCGGGCAGCGTTTTCGGGGGATCGTTGTACACGGTAAAGCGGGTCCATTTTTCCGACAACTCTCCGAGCTTTTCCTGAAAGGTTTTTTTATCCAGTAAGGGAAACAAGGTAGGATGATAACGCCGGATCAGCATTTTCACGGCTTTTTCCAACCGGCCGATGGCGTCTTCGATGATGGGGCGCCAGGTGTCGTAAAAATCGTGGACGGAAGTCAGGGTCGGGAAGGAAGTAATATCCAGGTCTTCGGGAGCGCATTCTTCCTCGGTAAAATAGCCGAAGCGGAACAGGGGAATTTCAGGCAGGCGTGAGGCCGGGTGCAGGCAAGCCCACACGTCATCGTCGGACACGTATTCATCTTCGGGGCTGTAATCTTCTTCGTGGATATAATCGGCGTTGTTATCGTCATCTGCCTTGCATTGATGCGGCAGGCAGCACAGTTTTTCCAGCAGGTCTTCCCGCCGCATCAACAGGTACAGTCGTTTGTCGTCGACGGGTAGGAGCAGAATGATCTTGTCGGTTAGGAAGGGCAATTCGAATTCGGCGTCGGTTTGCGGGGTAAGCGGTTTGGCGTCGGGCGGAAGATCGTCGGAGGGTTGGAGCAATTCCCAGACTTCATAATACCCTTTGCCATCCATTTTTTTGAAAAAACCGTACTCCGCCGTATTGGCGTAGGGCCGGTAGTGTGAAAACACCAGATTGTCCGGTTTGGGCGGGTCGCAGGGTGAATGTTTTTCGTGTTTGCCGTGAGTTTTGTCCTCTTTTTTGGATTTATGTCCGCCGGTTTTCAGGTGTTTTACTTCCGGTTCTTCTGTTTCGTTTTTTTCCAAACCGGGTTCAATCACCAATTCCCCGGCGGGCGTAATGCCGACGCCGGGCGTAATGGCGACGTAATCTTTTTCATCGGAAAGAATGTCGAATCCGCCGACAATACCCCAGCCCGTCAGGGCAAGCCGCGCCAGCCGGACCCCGGCGCTGTTCTGGTCTTCCTGCAGCCATTCCTCTTTCATCTCCTCGATTTCCTTGTCGATACGGTCGATTTCGGTTTTATCGGCTTTTTTGTCCAGCTTGTCGTCGATCTCTTTTTCTAAATCTTCCAGCGCGGTCTTGTCGGCCTTTTTGTCCAACTTGTCGTCGATCTCTTTTTCCAAATCTTCCAGTGCTGTCTTGTCGGCCTTCTTGTCCAACTTGTCGTCGATCTCTTTTTCCAAATCTTCCAGTGCCGTTTTGTCAGCTTTTTTGTCCAGCTTATCGTCGATCTCTTTTTCCAAATCATCCAGCGCGGTCTTGTCGGCCTTTTTGTCCAGTTTATCGTCTATTTCTTTTTCCAAATCCTCCAACGCTGTTTTGTCGGCCTTCTTGTCCAGCTTATCGTCGATCTCTTTTTCCAAATCTTCCAGTGCTGTCTTGTCGGCCTTCTTGTCGAGTTTATCGTCGATCTCTTTTTCCAGGTCTTCCAGCGCAGTCTTGTCGGCCTTCTTGTCGAGTTTATCGTCTACCTCTTTTTCCAGGTCTTCCAGGGCTGTTTTGTCGGCCTTCTTGTCCAGTTTACCGTCGATCTCTTTTTCCAGATCTTCCAGGGCCGTCTTGTCGGCTTTCTTATCCAGTTTGCCGTCGATCTCTTTTTCCAGGTCTTCCAGGGCCGTCTTGTCGGCTTTCAGGTCAAGATCCGATTTATTGGCTTTGCTATCCAGTTCCGATTTGTCGGCTTTCAGGTTCAGGTCGGCCTTATCGGCTTTTAAAGCGAGGTCGGCCTTATCGGCTTTAAGCGCAAGGTCGGCTTTATCGGCTTTCAGGGCCAGATCGGCTTTATCGGCTTTTTGGCTGATCAGCGCCGTTAGTTCGACCCTGAGTTTTTGGATTTCTTCGCCGATGATCCGCCGGGCTTCGGCTTCGGAAATTCCTCCTCCCGGCGGTTGTTTTTCGAGGGCTTCCACGCGGGTCAGGAGGTCTTTAATGCGGCTGTCGAGATTTTGATCCAGCAGCCTCTGGAGGTCGGTTTTAAGCGGGGCAAGTTCTTCCCGGGCTATTTCGCGCGCCCGTGCTTCCGAAATACCGGGCGGCTTGTTTTCCAGTTCCGTGACGCGCGTGTCGAGGCCGGCAATGCCTTCGTCATGAATCAGGTCTTTTTGTTTCAGGGGCGCAGTTGCAGCATCGATAAGGGCTTGAGCCTGGGCCGAAGTAATTTTTGTCCCGATCAGCGCCTCCAGGCGTTCCAATTCCAGGAGGATTGCTTTGATGCGCTTGTCGAAGTCAACATCCGTATCCTTCAGCCCCTGAATATCGGTTTTAATGGGCGCCAGGCTGGCGTCGATCAGCGCCTGGGCCTCTGCCGCGGTGATACCGCCGGCAATTATTTTAGCCTCCAGTTCGGCGATTTTATCCAGTACTTCCTGATGCCGGTTGGTTTCGCGCTGGTCAATCCCGTCAATTTTGGCATTTACCGGCGTGAGGGCATTGGCAATTTTTTGGTCGACCTCGGCAGGAATTTCGGAGACGCGTTGTTCCAGCGCTTCCACCCGGCTTAGCAGGTCGTTTAAAATCAGACGGTCGGCGGCATCGGCATCGGTGTTCGCCTGTAGCGCGGTCTTCAAATGTTCCAGCGCTTCGTGGATTTCGCTCAGGTCCTGCTCCTGGTCGTTGTTGGTTTCGTCAATCTTTTCCACCACCGTGGCGACCAGGTTGAGCGCGGCTTCCATATTTTTATGTACCGGCACGCCGCCCGGTTTTTTTATCAGTTCCAGCTGCTCGCGCAGTTGGTTCATCAAATCAGAAATGTTGTTATTGTCCGGCATAAACGTTCAGTTTCAGTTGTTCGTTGTCGCACTCCCGGCACTCGTCGCAGGCCTCGTCGGCTTCGCAGCAATGGTGGCAGGAGCAGGAGCAGGGATTATTGTTGAGCCATTCGATCAGGGCATTGGCGGCTTCCGTGACGTGACATTCATCGGGCGTACAGGCGGCTTTGGCTTCCATCCAAGCCATATACCGCTCCTCGAATTCGCGCATTTTTTCTTTGTCGAACCAGCAAAAACGCGCGGCGAGTTCGGCGGGCATTTCGCGGCGGAAGGTCTGTTCGAAGTGTTTCCGGAACGCCGGGTCGGCAAATCTGTCCGGCCAGGCGGGCAACACGACGCTCAGCCAGCTGGAATAGGGGTCGTTGGGCGTGTATTGGGGTTCGCAGCCCAGGGCGATTTCGAGCAGTTGGTCGTCGGGGTCGTTCGGCCGGAGGAGAATATGCTCCAGTACATGGAAGCCCTCTTTATCGCTGCCCGTCTCGAATGATACCAGGTCCAGGATGTATTCGAGCAGGTCTTCGGCCTCCGTTTCACTCAGGGGGTCGCCATAGAGTTCCATTTTGCCGTTCAGGGTAAAAAGTACCGTTTGCTGATCGTCTTCGCGGGGATGCGCGCCGGTGTTGTACAGGTCTTTGTTCCAGATATGGGAATACAGATCGTCGCGTTTGTCCTGCGTTGCTTTGAGCGAGGTGTAACGGGGGCTGCGGAGCAGGGCGCCGCCGAATGGAATGTCGGCGTCGGGCGGCAGATTTTCAGGCAATACTTTAAAAACGATCTGGTATTGTTTCACGCCCTGTTTTCCGGTCACCTGCACGATGTCGAGGCGGTAAGCAGGCTTGGTGAGGAGGGACTGTTGCGCCCAGGAGCCTTTCAGTCCCAGGAGGCGGTGCACGCGTTTTTTTACGCCGGCCACGTTGGCGGTATTCCACACTTTTTTATCCTTGCCGCCGCGATAGTTATATGCTTTGCCGCGCCCGTAGCCCAGGTCGGGTATTTCGCGCAGGAAATCGGCCTTGGCCTGGAGAAAGTCGGCAAAATCTTCTGAAAAGCCGTTGTTTTTCGAACCTTTACAGGCGCCGGCCAGCGAGACGGCATAATCG
>CALEYM010000601.1 GCA_937926185.1 uncultured Bacteroidota bacterium
GATTTGTTGATTTGTTGATTTGTTGATTTGTTGATTTGTTGATTTGTTGATTTGAGTATGGCGTCAAATGACCCGGTATATCGCCGCGAAAACGCCGACCTTTGCGTTCAGCACAAAAACAATTCGTAATGCGTTCAACTTCGACTTTTGCCGTTTGCCTCGTATTCCTTGTCCTTTGCTTCTCGCCGGATATTTTTTTCGCCCAAAAATTCATTCAACTGGAAAAAGCCAACAAAGCCCGTACCATCAAATTTTACGCCGGCGAAGAGATCACCTATCGCCTGAAAAGCGATACCGACTGGTTTACCGCCACTATCACCGACGTACAAATGGACTCCCAGCGGGTGGCGCTCGACCTGAAATACCTGCCCGTCGGCGACATCGCGGCTATCAGATTGCAGTACCCCGGCATTCTACGGAGTCTGGGGCCTTCCTTTATGATTTTTGGCGCCTCCTGGGGCGGTTTTTCCCTCATAGGCGCGGCCTTCGACGACTATAAACTGACCGCCGGCACCGCCATCGTGACGGGTACGGGGCTGGCGTCGGGTTTTATTTTACACCAGATTTTTAAAAGTAAAAAAATAAAACTGAACGAACGGCGGCGGCTGCGGGCGGTGGAGGTGCCGGTGAAAGTCGGAATGTAAAATGGAGCCAATTCATGCCACTTCGTCCGATGAATTTATCCTTTGACGAATATCCCTCAAAAAATGATTTAGATAAGGCAAGGTCGCCCGGTAGGATATGGTAAATTGATCGTGCATTAAAACGGCTGACTTATACCAGAATAATATTCAGCCTGTGGCTAAAATATGGGATACGCCTTGGTTATGATTCATACCCGGCTACGATCACCAAATCCGTAGTCCCCGATCCGTCCGTATATGTTTTTCGTTGTACATGTATGATCGAAAAACCATTATCCCGGAGCGCCTCCGTCAGATAATCCGCCTGGTGGTAATACATGTACATCGAGTCGCCGGTGCTGGATTGTTGCAATCCCGATTTGCCGTGATCGTCTTCCATCGTGCTCAAATAAAGGATGCCGCCGGGTCGTAACACCCCGGCAGCATCGTAAATCAATCGTATCGCTTCTTCCTTCGACAGGTATGGCAAGGCAAAACCGCAGACGATCCCGTCGTATTTTTTATCCAGCGTACCCAAATCCCTGCAATCCATCAGCCGGAATTCCGCGCCGGGATTGTTTGCTTTTGCCAGGCCGATCATGTTTGGCGACAGATCGGTGCCCAGTATTTTCAGGTCGGGCCGTTTTTTCAATAAATACGCCGTGATGTTACCCGGCCCGCAGGCCAGCTCCAGAATTTCGGCATTTTGCCGCGTTATATTGTCGCAAAACGCATCGAAAGTATCGTGGTACAGGGATGTATCCATGTATTTGTCTTGGTACAGGCGGGCGTGTTTGTCGAAAATATCTGCGGCTGTTTTGTAATGGTCCATTGTGCTGTGTTTTATGCCTTGTATTGCTGGCCAAGGTATAAAACTTAAAACCTCCGGTTGACTCCCAACTGCGCGTAAAACGGGAACAAGGGCGTCGTGGAAAAATCCTGGGTAATCAGCCGGCCGGCCTTCAGCGTGATGCCATACTGCCGGAACGAGACGCCCGTTTGCAGGCCGTAGTGAAAATTGCCGCCCGTGGCCGGTTCATACCAGCCGTCTTGTACCTGCGGGTAAATTTCCCGGTACGCCTGCGTGTGTTTGAAATTGGTGACGATGGCTTTGTCGAACCCGAACTCGCCCGCAACAAACCAATTTGGCCGGTAATAGCCCACTACGGCGCTCATATCGGCGCCGAAGTTGAGCATGCGGGCAAAATCGTTTTCATAGCGCCGGAATACGCCGAGCACCTCGGCGCTGAAGTGAAAATTGTTGATCTCGTACAGGCGGATCTGGCCGCCGATCCTGGTTTTAAAGTCATCCAGCACTTTCTCGCCCGATGGAAAGGAATAGTCTGCCTGGAGCAGTATGGGCATCATTCCGGTCGATACCTGGTAGCCATAACCGGCGCCGAAGGTAAGGCCATAGTTCAGTCCGGTATTGAGGTGCAGGAGGTGTTTGGGGCCGGTTTCGGCCTGGCGGGCCCAGTTGACTGTTTGGGCGCCGGCAAGGGAGGCCGACAAAAGCAGGGAACAAATCAGAATAGTTTTCATTGTTGATCAGTGTTTTAAATTGTTGAAATATTGAAGCATTTTGGGGAAAGTATTATTCCAACCGGTCGGGAAGGAAAGCATGTCGTGGCCGGAATCCAGCGTTTCGAACAATTCCACGTTGGGGTAGGCCGACGAAACCCGTTGCGCATGGGCCAACCCGTAGGCCTCGTTGTTTTCACTGTAGACGAACAGGACTTTGGTCGTAAACTGGTCGAGATTGGTGGTCCAGTCCGGTTCGATGTCGTTGCCCAGTTCAAACAAGGCCTGGTTCACCACTGCGCCGCTGCGCCAGAACGGCACGGGACCTTCGTCGCCTATGGGATTATCGGGGTTACCATCGGCGGCGCTCAACAGGGCGTATTTATAGTCGAGGATCGCGTGCTGGTCTTCTTTGCCGGTGATGAACTGGTCGGAATAAAGCATATCGTTATAGAGCTCTTTGGTCATCACGATGCTGCGCGAACGTTTCACGTAGTCCTCGATATTGTCCCAGACAAATCCGCCCGGTTCGGCGAGAACGGCGCCGTCGACGGCATCGGGGTACGCGTCGATGTAGGACGTGGCCAGAATTGCGCCCCAGGAATGGCCCAGCAGAAATACCTGTTGTGCGGGCGAGGTCCGGTAATGCTGGATAACAGCCTTGAGGTCGTCGATCATGGTCTGAAGCGTGTAAGAATTTTTGGGGAAGCGTTCGGAAAGCCCTGAACCCCGCTGATCGTAAAACACCACGCGGTAGCCGCGGTCGGCGAAGGCCTGGCAATTCAGCAGGTGCCGGTAGTCCGAACCGGGTCCGCCGTGCACGACCACGATCAGGGCGCTGTCGGCCGGGCCGAACGCCTCGGCGTGCAGCTGTGCGCCGTTAATGGTAATGGAGGGGAGGGACGGGTCCTGATCGACCGTTTTGGGTACGAGGTTGCCGGGTTCATTGATGATCCGGTCTTTGGTGCATTGGATAAAACCCAGTGCGAGGAGGAGGGTCAGTGCCGCTCCGGTGAATTTTGTTTTCATAATTGTTTTTGTTAAAAGTTTAAAATTGATGGGACAAAGGTGCGGCCTGCGACCCCGGCGAGTCGCCCTATCTTGTAAGATGAAACCTCAAAGCGCAAATGGCGGGGGCTTGCCTTGTAAGTTGAAACCCGGCGGAATTCGTTCCGCTACTCTTCCAGGTGAATGTTGAGCCGGTCCAGGTAGCTGGAAGGCGTCATGCCGGTGGCCTTCTTGAAATTCCGGTTGAACGACGTTTTGGAATTAAATCCGCACTCGAAGGCGAGGGTGAGCAGGGTGTAGTGTTGATTTCCCGGCAGTGTGACGATCTGTTTGAATTCTTCCACCCGGTGTTCGTTGATAAAATCGTAGAAGTTTTTCTGCTCTACCGAATTGATCACCTGCGACAGGTAATTGGGGTGGATGTCCAGTTGCCGGGCCAGGTCTAACAAGGTGACTTCCGGATTTTTATACGCTTTTTCTTCCCGCATCATGGCGGTCAGCTGCCGGTGAAGCGCGGTGATCTGTTCGTCCTTCAATCCCGATTTTTCGTATTTGTATTTTTCTGACAGGGGAGCATTGTCGGGCGGCGGCGTATCGTCGGAATCCGGCCCCTGCTCTTCCGGATCATCCGTTTCCTCCTGCGTACCGTATACAGGCGTACGGGCCAGGATGCCGACCTGCTTTATGCCAAAATAACCGATAAACAATACAAAAAGCGTAGCCGCGGCGTAAACCAGCGGGTCAGTACCGAGGATCACAAATACCCAGATGACACTGATACCGAGGATCAGGTAGCGCAGCCAGGCCAGGTTGATCTTTTCGGTATCGGAAAAGCGGTCCTCGATGAATTTTTTATATCGCTTTAATTTCAACAATGATAACACCACATACGTCACCCCGGAGATCATGATCGCGATACTCATTACCCCGGTGATGTGGGTGTAGCCCTCTCCTTTGTGCTGGTAGACGTAGACCTTGTCGGCAACCGGCAGTGTGAGAAAAGGGAATAATACGATGTAATTGGCCAGGAAGGGAATAAAATGCAGCCAGGGTTTTGCCTGCCTGCCGGGCGGATCGGTCAGCGAACAGGTATACAAATACAGGAACGGGCCATGCAGGAAGGGGAGCGGAAGCTCGAAGCCCAGGTAATACGGAAAAGATAAATAAGCGCCGCTGGAAAAGACATAATACGCGGTTAAATGTACGCCGATAGCTACCAGCCACAGGGTTAGTATATGGTTGGACCTGCTTTTGTTTTTCTCGCCGATCAACAAAACGGCCAGAAAAAAGGTAACGCTGATGCCGATGAGGTAGATCGTGTCGGGCACCGGGTAAAGGTAGTAAAAGTTGGTTTATGAGGGTTTATGAGGGTTTAGAGGGTTTAGAGGGTTTAGAGGGTTTAGAGGGTTAGCGGTTATTTAATGACAACTGTCAGGCCCTCCATTGCCCGCGGTACCGCGTCGCCCGGACAGCGCACCTTAATTTCATCAAAAATATAGGTATCGCCCGGCATGGCAGCGTCGATGACGGCCTGCACGGCAGGGTTATACCGGGCGCCGGTATTGGTAACTTCGGCTATCAGCTGGCCCTTGCGCAGGTGGATCACTTTGTAACTCACCATTTCGCATTTCGCGTCGATGTCAAAATTTTCAATCACCGCGGCCAGGCCGGCCTGCGCCCTGAACGCGCCGTTGGGGACGGCGCCCGACCTGTACATCGCGCCCAGACGCACCGCGGGGTCGGGAATCCGCTTCACCCGGTATTTGAAGATGACCGGTTTCAGTTTTCCGCCGGAGACGGTGATGCTCGCTTCTCCCACCATACTGGGCCGGACGTTGTAATGGTAATTCCCGTACTTTTGAATCGTGAGGTTGTCGCTG
>CALEYM010000602.1 GCA_937926185.1 uncultured Bacteroidota bacterium
AAACCATTCTAAACCATTCTAAACCATTCTAAACCATTCTAAACCATTCTAAACCCTCTAAACCCTCTCTAAATCACAACCCCAAAAAATCATTGTACAACGTTTGCAAAAAGGCGAAGGCATTGCGTTGATCTGTCGAATCGGGTGAGCTGCCGAAGTTTTGCCATTCTTTTGATTCAAATTGATAGAAACCGGCGCCCTGGGGCGAAATCCACCCCAGTCCGTTTTCATTGGTATAATAGGCGAAATCCCGTACCTGGCTGCTCAGCAGGTCCTTGCTCCAGGTGAACGCGTCGGCAGTATAGCCGAGTTCTTCCAGAATAGTGGCGGGGATATCATGGTGATTGCCCAGCGTTTCGATACGTTTTCCCCGCCATTCGGGATGAATGAGCGGGCCGGTGACGATCAGCGGCACCTGGCGGGAGCGTGGGGCGTCCATGCGCACGCGGCCGGGATTGATATGCCCGTGATCGGCCACCAGCACAAAAAGGGTATTGTTAAACCAGGGTTCTGTGCGCGCTTTTTCAAAAAACCGGCCGATGGCGTGATCGGCGAAAGCGGCACTGTTCAGGAACTGTTCTTGTTCCGTACTGCCCTTCCATTGACTTTGAAAAGGCACATCGTAAGGGGTATGCAGGCTAAGCGTCAGCACGGTACTGAAAAAAGGCTGCGGCGTTTGGTTCAGCGTGGAAATGACCCTTTGAAACACCCGTCCGTCGTCGGCACCCCAGCGTTGGGTGATTTCCGCCCTGGCAAAATCTTGTTCAGAAATTATATGCTCAAATTGTTGGTTGCGGAGCCAGACGCCGATGTTGGCAAATGTGAGTTCGCCGCCATAAAAAAAGGAGTTGGTATAGCCCGACTGTTTGAGCATTTTCGGGATGGAAGGCAATTTTGCCGCTTTATCCTGCAACAGAACAACCGACTGGTCGGGCTGCGCCGGAAAACCTCCAAGCACCGCCACCAGTCCCTGGTCGGTGCGGAAACCGCTGCTGTAGCACCGGGTAAAAAGCAGGCCCTCCCCGGCCAGGCGGCTCAGGTTTGGCGTGACGCCTGCCTCGCCGCCCAGTTCTTCCATCACCTGTGCGGTCATGCTTTCCATCAAAATAAAGATGATATTTGGTTTTTGGCCCGGAGGCAATTGTAACCATTCGTGCCGGGCCGCATGGGCATTGCCTCGTGGCAACAGGGCCTCTACCCTACCCTGTGCCTGGTCGTCGGCCATAAAACGGTAGTGGTTTTCCGTGGAACGCGTTTCTATGAGGCTGTGGATGACGTGCCAGGCGGTATTAGTAGCGGCATGGTTGTAGAACAAATGCGAAGAATAGTACACGGCGCTTTCATTCACCGGCATGACGCCCAACCCGCCCCGGATGGCCAGGAACAAAAGAGCGGTGTGGGCCGGCAACCAGGCTGCGTTCCATTTTTTAAGGGCGGGGGGAAACAGGCCGGTTCCAACCAGTCGCCGGTACAGTTGCCAGAAAAGCCAAACGCCAAAAACATACGCGGCCACGCTGCCCAGTTTGAACCCGAACGACATGGAATCGAGCATGGCGCCGGGGGTGCGGAAATATTCGAGTGCGCGGTTATTGAGCGGCGTGTGCCATTCCTGGTAAATAAAAATGTTGGCGCCGAAGCCGAAAACGGAAATCGAAAACACCAGCACATTAAAGCCGGTGATCAGGCGCGCACAAGCGCTCCGCGCTCCTTGTCCCAGGGGGATGCAGGCGAACCACGCCAACAGCGGCAAAACCATCAGATAAGCCGCCATGCTCAGGTCGAGCGGCAACGCGTTCCATAGCGCCGGCCAGGGACTTTCCGCCACCCATTCGGCCCGGAGCCAGAGGATGAACCAAATCCGGAACAAGGCAAAGAACAACAGCCAAAATGCCAGCAGCCGCAGGGGGAACCGCCACACTGCGCCGGCATTTTGGGCGATATGCGCGATCCGCCCTATATCTGTTTTACCCAACTGATCTTCAGTAGTTTAGTAGTTTCTGCTTCCATTTTAAAGCGCTCATCGAGGCGCATTCCTACGATCCAGATAATGGAATGGTCGCTGTTCTCCAGTATCCAGACTTGTTCTTTTTCCAATTTGGATAATTTCAGGTCGGTAAAATAATCTTGCAGTTTCCGGGATTTGCCGCCCATGCCCAGCGGTTGAAATACATCGCCGGGTTGCCAGCGGCGCAAAAGTAGCGGAAATCGCAGTTTTTCCGCGTCAACAAGCACGGATTCGTTACCATCCGGAAAATGGGCACCGGGCACAGCGGGCGTCAACAGCAACCGACCTCCATCGGGCAGGCCGACCATAAGGTCGTCGGGGTCGATCCTGATAGCAAAATGTTCGTTTTGCAGCGGAAAAAACAACAGTTCCTGCCGGTCGTTGAGCAAACGGTAGCCGGTGGCAGACAACCATTCCGCGCCGGTCTGCCCCCAGTTGTCGGCCAATTGTCGCAACTGATCGGGGAAAAAACCATAAGGCTGGAAGAGGTCGAACAGGGCGTCGGGCAGGGCAGGCAGATTTTCCAGGTCTTTTTTGTTTAACCGGTAAACGCCCGCCGTATCGGGCCCGTTCAGAAATTGCCTTAGTAAATAGCGCAGATTGGCGTCGGCAGCCCGCACCGTCCGCATGGTATGCTCTGCCGAGGCCCAAAACGCCGGATTGATCGCCTCCATTCGCGGTGTGATATGATGACGGACGACATTGCGCGTATAATCGTCTTTAACGTTGCTGCTGTCTTCCCGCCAGTTAAGGCCCTGTTCGCGAGCATAAGCCAGGATTTCGTCGCGTCCGGCAAAAAGCAGCGGACGGATCAGACAGCCGTTGCGCAGCGGAATACCGCCCAGTCCTGTCAGGCCGGTGCCCCGGATGAAGTGCAACAGCGCCGTTTCCACCGAGTCGTTGCGGTTATGCCCGGTAGCAATCAGGTTATAGCCGTTTTCCCGGCGGATTTGTTCAAACCATTCGTAGCGCAATTGCCGGGCAGCCATTTGGAGGGATTGCCCTGTCACTCCGGCGTGTTTTTTAGCGTCAAATCTTCGGAAGAAAAACGGCGCCTTCCAATCGTCGGCTATTTGCCGGACAAAATCTTCATCTCCATCCGACTCGGCGCCGCGGAGCTGAAAATTGCAATGGGCAACCCCGAAAGGCCAGTGGCACTGCCGGAAAAGGTGCGCCATCACCAACGAATCGACCCCTCCGCTGACGGCCAGTAATACCCGTTCGTCGGGCGGGATCAGATGGTTGGTCTGAATAAAATGCAGGAATGACTGGAACAAATTCATTTTTCCCGTTCAACCTGCAAAGTTGACTTTTTGTTTCTTTGCGGACGTATACAACCCACAGCAAAAAATTTTTTTATGAACATTATCCGACCTGTCCGGCGCATCGCCTTTTTGTTCTTCCTGCTTTTTTCATGGGCCCAACTGAACGCCCAACTGACCGGCGCCGTACTCGACGAGAACGGCGAACCCCTGCCTTATGCCACCGTGTATGCGCGCAACAGCACCAATGGCACGGTGGCCAATGCATCGGGCGAGTACAAATTAAACCTGGCAAAAGGCGATCATGAAATTGTTTTTCAATATATTGGCTACAAACAAAAGATCGAAAAGATCGCGGTTGCAGGCGCGCCTGTTCGGTTGAATGTCCGCCTCGAACCCAGCGATCTGGAAATCAGCGAGGTGGTGATCACCACCAGGGACCCGGCCTACGAGATCATGAAAAAAGCCATTGAAAAACGGAAATATTATAAAAACCGGACGCCCGCGTATAGCCACGATGCCTACATCAAGGGGTTTTATAAACTCGCAGATGCGCCGAAAAAACTGCTCGGATTTGAAATCGGTGACATGGACGGCATGCTCGACTCCACGGGATCGGGCGTTTTGTACTTGTCTGAATCTGTTTCCCAACTACACGTACAGGCCAGTCCGCCGAGCAATAAAGAAGTGATGATCTCCAGCAAAGTAAGCGGCGACCCCTCCGGTTTCAGTATGAACCGCGCTACGATGACAAGTTTCAGCCTTTACGACGAACGCATCAACGTTATGCGCGATATTCTCTCGCCTCTGGCCGACAACGCCTTCGCCTACTACCGTTTTCGTTTGTTGGGCCGGTATACAGACGAAAACGGTTACAGTGTTTATAAAATTGAAGTGATACCCAAACGCGACGAAGACCCTACCTTTCACGGCCATGTTTACATCGTGGATGACTGGTGGAACCTTGCCGGCGTCGACCTCAACCTGACGGGCAAAGCCATACAACAGCCCATCATCGACACCATGCGAATACAACAGGAGTACGTGCCCGTGAACAAGCCGGATGAATGGTGCCTGCTTTCACAGATCATCGGTTTCAAATTCAACGTGCTGGGTTTTAAAATCGAGGGGTTTTTTAACGGCGTTTTTTCCAATTACAACCTGCGCCCCAATTTCGGAGCCGGCTTTTTCGACCGCGAGACTTTCCGCGTAGAGGAAAATGCCGCGGAACGGGATACCGCTTACTGGTCGGGCATCCGGCCAATCCCGCTGACCGGGGAAGAAGCCCGCGATTACGTGGTCAAGGACAGCGTCCGGCAAATCCGGGAATCGCCGGCTTACCTGGACAGCATGGACCGCAAACACAACCGGTTTCGTTTCGGCGACATCTATTCCGGTTATACCTGGCGCAATTCCCAAAAACATCTTACAATAGGCTATCCTTCCCTGCTCGACGGTCTGCAATTCAACACGGTGCAGGGATGGTTGCTCAATTTTAATCCGTCGTACCGAAAATCTGCCGATGAAAGGGGGACGCGATACTGGAAAGCGTCGGGAAGGCTGAATTACGGTTTCTCCGAAAAACGGCTCAGGGGCGGTCTGCGCATCGAGCGCTTGTTTGAAAGTATTCATTATACGCGGGCCGAATTATCGGGTGGCCTGGCAACCGAACAATTCGACCGGGAAAATCAAATTGGTGAAGTAGCCAACCTGCTCTACTCGCTCTGGGCGCGGAAGAATTATCTGAAATTGTATGAAAAGGCTTTTGTGCGGGGGGCATTCGGCCGCGACCTGGGCAGAGGCATGCGCCTGCAACTGGCTGCTGAATATGCAGAGCGCCGGGCTTTGGTGAATCACAGCAACTACAGTTTTTACAAGGGCAACCGGGAATACAGCCCGAATGCGCCGCTGCCTTTGACCAATACCGAACCTGAAATGCCTTTTTTTGACCCTAATCAGGCGTTTTTATTCGAAGTAAATTACCGAATACGTTTCGGCGAAACATACAGCACTTTTCCGGGATTCCGGGTTAGCGAAGGCACGCGCTGGCCCGAATTGCTGCTGAATCTCCGCGAGGCAATACCTTTCAAAAATGGGATGGCCGATTTTACGCTGCTGCAAGTCCGGCTACAGCAAAACAACCTGTCGTCGGGGCTTTTCGGCTACACGGAATGGAACCTTGGCGGCGGCGTTTTTCTGCGCAACAAACGCGTGGAATTTATGGACTACTACCATCCGCGCGGCAACCAGACCATCATCGGCAAACCGGACCGATACGCCCGGAGTTTTTTCCTCCTGCCCTATTACGAATTCAGTACTGCCGACGCCTGGGCCGAAGCGCATTTGCGCCACCATTTCAACGGGTGGATACTGGATAAAATACCGCTTATCCGCAAATTAAACTGGAACGAAACCCTTGGATTCAGCGCCTACTTCGCCGAACAATACGCCTGGAAAGCGCAGCGCCCCGGCACTACCCTGCCCTATTGGGAACTCAGCTTTGGCTTTGAAAATATCGGCATCAAATTCATCCGGCCGCTGCATGTCGACGTGGCATTCGGCTTTTTGGGCAGCGAACATTACCGCACCGGCGTGGTGCTCGGCTTGGATTTGTAATAAGATTGTCTTAATTTGAGGCGTTTAAACAATTCAGGCATTACTTTTGTCGGGTATTTTCCAAAAATCGGCGTTTCAATGCTCATAATCGTTAAGTCCTTTTTAAGGATCCCCTCATTTCCGGTTAAAAGAGCAGGAAAGGAGTGTAAAATGTTGTCGGTTTTCCTGGCAGTGTTGGCCCTTTCCACCGTTCGGGGGCTGGCGCAGCAATTGCTGACGTTCAGCGTTAATGGTAAAACCTATAACGCGGAAATTTCGTGGGTCGTCAAACACAACAATGTTGAATTCAAATCCAAATCGACCCATAACCTGGATGTCGGTAAGGCCACGGCTTTCGACCTGGCCGTATTTTTCAATTTCAAAAACGATTCTCTGCCCGGCAGCGACATCGTATGGGGGTTTCAATTCAGCCAAAACGGGAATCTTATTTCGCCGCCGGCCAATGAAAAACGGTCGAGAAGTAAAAACCAGTTTCAACGGTTTAACGTAGCCGGGGTCGGGGCCGCCGGGCTTGTCATCACGCCCAAGGCTTGGCGAAGAACGGCTTCCGGCCGGTTTGAAACCGCGGGGCAAAGCAGCTCGTTCACCCTCGCTTTTAATTTTTCCGACAGCAACCAGGCGCCGGCGCCGGAAAGCACTCCGCCGCCTGCCACACCGGTGGCGTCCAATGCCCCGGCCAGGCCCGCTGAAAACACCCGTCCGCAGAAACCGGTCGCGGCAAACCAGGAGGATGTAAAAGAAGAGCAAGATTACACGGCTGCCAGGAACGTGACGGATACGATCCAAAAAATCAGGGCCCTCATAGATTTTGTGGATAAATATGCCGCCGCCAAACCTAAATCGGCCCTGGTAGCCAACGCGGTCAAAGACATTCCACTGGGTGTCAGCGTGCCCACGGCCAGAGGCGACAGCGCATATACTTACACGCTCGATTATCCGGTAAACCTGTATATCGACTCGGCCAAAGTAAGGGGCTGGCGCTGGAACCTCTCTAAAATGCCATCCGGGAAATACGAACTGGTACTCATCGACCTGAAGGACACCGTTCATGCGTTTCCTTTGATCGACGCCGGGAAAAACGCGCCGTTTAACTTACCGAAAGAACTCAGCCCTTTCGATAAAGTCAAGGTAGAGTTTCTGGGAGAAACCAAGGATTCTTTCCAACTCCGGCTGGCAGGCGGGACGCCGCCGTTTATTGTATTTATTTCCAAAAACGGCTTTCCCGTGGGGCGTTTTGTAATTGATGCAACCAACACGACAAAAACATTCAGTAAAGAGGATTGCGAACGCTGTAAAAATGGCACTTACGCTATAGAGGTATACAACAGCGACTTCACCACTTTATTGTTGCGCGTGGAAGAAGCCATACATGTACGGAAAATAAGATATTTATGGATATTGCTGTTTAGCGTAGTCGGGTTCCCGGTAGTGT
>CALEYM010000603.1 GCA_937926185.1 uncultured Bacteroidota bacterium
CCTGGCCTTCGTCCTTGTTATTTCCGGATTTATCCCCTGCTTGCTGCCGGCTCAACGCGCGTCGCGGAGTGAGAACCCGGTGGGGACTATTTATCAGGATAAAAGCGGTTATCACTGGTGCGTGGAAGGGGAAAAAAAACTGCTGCGTTTTTCCAATTATTCAACCAAACACGGGTTGGCCAATAACCTTGTGAACGATTTGATACGGGATTCATCCGGGTTTCTATGGATATATTCGCCGGGTGGGATCAGCCGGTTCGACGGAGTGGAATTTAAAAATTATGCCTTTCCTTATCACGGTTATGACGGGAATTATTTTGCATTAGACAAACAGGCCAATCTATGGGCGACAGACGGTATAGACTTATTTACGTTTAACCGTAAATTGGATAAATTTGAGCAGGTCGCCCTGGCCGGCGCGAGTCGCGAGGGCATGTCATTTATTCAGAGTTATTCACAAGGCACGGAAATCTGGTTTAGGGAGGGCGTCGATCTGTACAAAATTGAAACAGGGAACAGCCTGTCAATCCGGCAAATGAAAGAAGGGCTGCCGCCGGCCGTGCCGGAGTTCAATTACCGGGATAAAAAGGGCCGTTTCTGGTTCGGTGATTTGGGACAGGTACAGTTGTATTTTCCAAAGCAAGACTCCATTGTGCTGATTCCTACCGGGAAAGATACCTGGCCGCATCGTTTTATCGAAGACAATGACGATGGAATGTGGTTCAGCGATGGCGTATCCGGCATATCGCTTTTAAACCTTTCTTCCCTTCAAATTCGTTCGTTCCCAAAAAAAGGCGTACAGAATAATTATTATGATCTGACCTACTTTCCGGCACTGAGCGGCGACTCCGTACTTTGGACCAACGGCAAATTTTACCAGGGCATAGAGCTGTTTTCTAAAAGGACTAAAAAATACGTCGGCAACCATTTGCACGACCCTTTGAATGAACAAAGCCTGGCCGACAATGTGACATACAACGTACATAGTGATCGCGAAGGAATTTTGTGGGCGGGTACCGCGGGCGGATTCAGTATGGCGCATCCCAGACAACAGCATGCAATTCGTTATTTGCTTCCGGATCGTGCCGGCAATATGACGCCCAGGGCCGTTTACCGCCACCGGCACGAAATGCCCGACGATGCCATCGTCTTTTTCGACACCGGTAAATTGATCTATTTTTACCAAGGGAAAGCCAGGAGCATGTCGGATAGAAAACTGGGGTTATGGAGTGAGAAATACAGAACTATTTACGCCTGTTTCGACCCTGCAGGCCGGCTTTGGGTCGGCACGCCCACCGGCTTGCACCGGATTGACCGCCGACTGGGCTCTATCGCGGAATCATTTATCATTTCGCCGGAGGGCAACGCATTCTTAAACAAGTTGGTCCCGGACCAGGAGGGTAATTTATGGTTGGGGTTCGGCGGTCGTTTGGCCAGGTGGAATATGCGGAACAAAAAGATGATGATATTTCCCACTGTTGCGGGCGATCTGCATTTTTTGCAGGAGGACGAATCTATAGACAGGATAGTTGTGAGTCAGAACAACCGGCTGTGGTTGTCCGCCACGGATCGGATTATCTGTTTTAACCCGCTTACAGGAAGGGTCATCCGGCGCTATACCTTTCCTGATTTGCCGCGCTTAAACCGGCGCCCGGCAGTAATTCAGGATTTCGGGATCGACCGTCGCGGCAATATCTGGTTAGGTCTGAACTCGGGCATCGTCAGGGTAGACACAGCAACAGGGCAATACCGGATGGCGTTTTTCCCCCGCAAAGACACCACATCGGCCATGCATTTAACCGACCTGCTGGCCGATGACGATAGCAATATCTGGGCAGCCACCTATTCCGGCGTATATTGTTACATGCCGGACGCCGGCCGGTTCGTTCACCTGGATGAAAGAGACGATCTCTCCAGCAATATTGTTTACCACATTGGCCGGGTATGCGACCGGATTTTCGCCTACCATGCCAACGGAAAAATGGATATCATTAACCCAAGGTTGGCGCTGGCGCCCTTGCCTGTTCCGCCGGTTTATATTACCGGATATAAGGTAGGAGACCGGATATTACCCTTCGACTGGCACAGTGATACGTCAAATTCCATTCAACTGAGTTACCGGGATAACATTCTCTCTTTCTTGTACACGGCTGTCGACTTTGCGGCGCCGCAAAAAATCAGCTATCAATACCGTCTCGATGGATTCGACGACAACTGGCACGAAGCCGGGCCGCGACGTGAAATCACCTATACCAACCTGGGAGGCGGCCATTATACTTTCCGTGTCCGGGCCATCAACGGCGACGGCGTGGTCTCGTCCCGGGAGGGCGTGTTGAAAATTTACGTCCATCCGCCTTACTGGGCCACCTGGTGGTTCCGTACCCTGCTCACCCTCACCTTCATCGCCCTCGTCTACGCCATCTTCCGCTACCGCGAACTCCAGCGCCTCGAGCAGGAAAAGCTCCGCCTGCGCATCGCCCGCGACCTGCACGACGAAATGGGCAGCACCCTGAGCAGCATCAGCATCCTCAGCGAGGCGGCGCTACGCAACCTGCAACAAGACATCGACCGCGCCCGCTTCGGCGCCATCGGCGAGCGCGCCCGGCAGGTGATGGAAGCCATGAGCGACATCGTGTGGTCTGTCAACCCGCGCAACGACAGTATGGCCAACGTGCTCCGGCGTATGAAAGAGTTCGCCGTGGAAATACTCGAAAGCCAGGGAATAGCCTTAGAAGCCGTCTGAAAACCCCTACAGAGCAAAAAAAGTACTCATAAATCGTAGATT
>CALEYM010000604.1 GCA_937926185.1 uncultured Bacteroidota bacterium
TAGTTGTATTTTTTAGTTCCTGGAACGTCTGCACGGAAACGAATAATATTTCCATGGCTTTCGCCAGACGCCTTGCGTAACAACTTTATGCAGAACCCATTCCCTTACTCCAGTTTCGCCGTTCCGAACCGCACGTTGAAAGGGATGCAATAGATCACCACGTAATCGTAGTCCTGCAAACCCACACCGGCAGGTACCGGATACGTTTGCATTCCGGTATTGCTTTTCAGGTTATCCAGTTTCAGGCTGTTTTGAGCGTTCAACCCGCCCGACGCGGTTTTGGCCAGATAGACGCCAAGCATGGGGCCGTTTCCGGATGCGAAATTGCTACCCAGCGTGAGCGTCAAATCATTTCCGGTCTGCTGGAGTGTGGCGGTTCCGCTTACCGTGTAGCCCGAATTGCCCGAAAACTGCCCGCTGCGGGAAAGCCCTCCGGCCGGCAACACCTGTATTTCCACCGGCAGGCTTTGTACGCCGGCAGCCGCGGCAATAAGCGAGGCGACGCCGGGGTTCTGGCCGGTTATTACGCCGTTGGCGTCGACGCTCACAACCGCATTATTCGAACTGGCCCAACTGAAGGTTTGGCCGATCAATACCTGGTTGTTCATGTTAAAGGCCATGGCTTGCAACGGCAGCGATACCCCCACATTCAGGGTGGAAGGGGCGCCTGTGATCTCCACGCGGGCCACGGCGTTGTTGTCGCTGGCCACGGTCACCAGCACCGAATCGGCCAGATGGGCTGCCGCGGCAACAATCCAGGTTTGTCCGGGCGCTTTTGCAGTTACCACGCCGGCGCTGCTCACTTCGGCTACCGCGGGGGCGGCACTGTAATAAAAGATCAGTTCCGGGCGCAGTTGGCCTTCGCTATCGGTATAAACGGCGCTCAGGGTGGCCGTCCCGCCCGGCAGTAAAGAAACCGCCGCAGGGCTCACTGTCAGTTTCGGCTCCAGTATTTCCGGGATGATCTCCGTCTTAATGCAGGCGGCCAGTAAGAATACCGGTATCCAGATGAGGTGTTTGAAAGAAATTAGATTCGTCATATCCGTGTATATTTTGCCATGAGTTGGACAAAATAACCGGTATTCATTCAAGGGGTTTGCATCTCCGGCGACAAAGTGCGGGAAATTGTCAGCGGGGGGACATAGAATTAGCTGAAACGCTACTTTTGCGCCGGCTTAACCAAACACTACTTGCGCATGAACGACGACGCCACCCAGGGTTACGTCCGGACGGATATCACGCCTGCCGGCATTGCCCACGTTACTTTTTTTCATCCCAGTCACAACAGCCTGCCCAGTTTGTTGCTGCAAGGCCTGGTGGACGCTTTCGATGCCGCGGGCAAAAACACGGCAGTTAAGGCTGTCGTGTTGCGCAGCGCCGAACACAAGACTTTTTGCGCCGGCGCGAGCTTCGACGAACTGGCCGCGATCCGCGACTTTGAAACGAGTCTGGCGTTTTTTTCCGGCTTTGGCAACGTCATCAATGCCATGCGGCGCTGCCCGAAGATCATCGTCGGGCGCATCCACGGCAAGGCTGTGGGCGGCGGAGTGGGCCTGGCCGCCGGTACCGATTTCTGCATGGCTTCACAGTACGGTTCGGTGCGCCTGAGCGAACTGGCCGTCGGTTTCGGACCTTTTGTCATCGGACCGGCCGTGGAACGGAAAGTAGGCGCGGCGGCCTTCAGTCAACTGGCCTTGAATCCCGGCGAATGGCAAACCGCTGCCTGGGCCAAAGAAAAAGGCCTGTTCCAGGAAGTGTTCGATACGGTGGAACAACTGGACGCCTATATCGAACATTTCACTCAAAACCTCACCGGCTACAACCCGGAGGCGCTGACGGAACTGAAAAAAGTCTTCTGGCAGGGCACGGAACACTGGGATACGCTGCTGCGCGAGCGCGCCGCCATCAGCGGGCGGCTGGCTTTGTCGGCGTCTTCAAAGGAGGCGATCGCGGCGTTTAAGGCGAGGTGACATCACCGGGGCACGCGTTTGCCCCAATTTGGATTAATGAAATGGTGTGCGACGGTTGTTGTGGATGTTTAGTTTAATCTGGGTATGATGCGCGGGACAGCCACCGATATGGTATTCGCACCAGGAGGCAAACGTCTGGTATATGCCTTTATTCCGCCAAATAAATCCCATCCTCTTCCAGCCGGATAAGCCGCTGCTTATAAAGTGTGCCCACTGCCTTTTTAAACGTCTTTTTGCTCATTTGCAGCGCGGCAATGATGTCTTCCGGTTCACTTTTGTCGGTGAGGAGGAGATAGCCGTGGTTGGCTTTCATTTGAGCGAGTATTTTTTCGCCGTTGGGTTCAATCTTGGCAAAGCCGGTTTTTTGCAGAGTCACGTCAATTTTGCCATCCGGTCGAACGAGTTTGACGTAACCTTTGCGACGGTCGCCCCGGCGCAGTTTTTCAAAAATTTCGTTTTTGTACAGCAGTCCCCGGTAGCGGTTGTTGATGATAACATTGATGCCCAGTTCGGTCGGATTGTCGATGAGCAGGTCCACTTCTTCGCCGGCTTTCAGGCGGATGAATTCTTTTTCAAAAAACTTCTGGTAGCGCGCCGATGCGGCGAGCCGGTCCGTTTGTTCGTCGAGGTAGAGGTAAACGATGTACCAGTTGCCGGGGATCATTTTGCCGGGCTGCTCTTTGAACGGCACGAGCAGGTCCTTGTCCATGCCCCAGTTGAGAAAAGCCCCGAAATCGTTCACATCGCGCACCTGAAGGCAGGCAAATTCGTTGAGTTTTATTTTCGGCGTGGCCGTTACGGCCGTAAGGCGGTCTTCGGAATCCTTGATGATAAAGACCTGGATCACATCGCCCACCTCCCAGGTTTCGGGCACAAACTTGTTGGGCAGCAATACTTCCCCCGTACCTTCCTCGTCGGTCAGGTAAACACCGTTGTCCGTTTGCCGGACGATTTTCAGGTTGTTGTATTCGCCGAGGTGGATCATGTGTTGCGTGGGTAATGGCGCCGGTTGGTTGCCGGGCGTGGCAAAGGTAGCGAATATGGCGGGATTCGTGTTTTGGCAGGTGGTCATCTTGCGGCAGGACAACCGGGCGCCCGGCGGATTTTTTGGCATTTCCACCAGGCGGCCTTATATTATTCTTAATAACTACTTGTATAGGTAAAAATGTTGGGTTTATTTGCATCAGAACAACCTGAATCCAATGTTTGGTAAACTCCGCCCTGCCATTTTTTTCGCCCCCTGTTTTTGGATTTGAGGTCCGGAGGCAGGGGGCGAGTTTGTTTTGGGGGAATGGTAAGAAATGAGAAATTGTTCT
>CALEYM010000605.1 GCA_937926185.1 uncultured Bacteroidota bacterium
AACCTTCATAAACCTTCATAAACCCTCATAAACCTTCATAAACCCTCATAAACCCCTGCGGAGGCGGTTATTTTCTGTGACCCTTTCTGTACCCCGTCCCGAGTCCTCGGGACGGGGCCCCACCGGTTAGGTGGCGCGGCGCTCTGTGTTGTCCGGACTTTCCTCCCTTTCCCCTTTGGGAAACAGGCGGCAGAGCGGTTTGCAGTTTTTTTTGTGCGGGAATTTTTCATCCCCGGTTTACTATTGGCGTAAACTTTGTTCTACTACTTTTGTACGGCGCAAAAATGCCGTTTATTGCCCCCTGATTTAACTGACTACGCCCGAACCTGGTTTCGGGCGGTTGAATTATTCTCGGCATATTATGATTAAACGCCTGCTCCTGTACCTCCTGGCCGGAGCTTTACTGCTCGCGGTGGCCATTAGCGCCGACCGCGGCTACAAAGATACGGCATTGCTGCAACAGTATGCCGCTCAGATATCCGATTATCTGTCCGGACAGGAAACGGATGCACTCGCCTGGGTGCGTCAGGAGCGTGCTATACTGGACGCGGCCGCGAGCGGGCAAACCGGTCCGGCAAACCGGGGCGATATTTTAGCCGCCGGGGCGACAAAAGATTACACTGTTCTGCTGCACCGCGGCGACTCGCTGCTCTTTTGTTCCAATAACAAGATATTGCCCGTCCGGGAAATGTTGGGCCGCATCGCCGGTTCCGGGGCCACACGCGCTGTGCTGCAATTGCCGCCGGGATTTTATTATACCCATCACGAGCGACGGAGCGACGGCAACGATCTTACGGTATTAATCCCGGTACGGTATGCTTTCGACGAAAGCGGGTATCGGCAGACACTTTTCCCGGCCAACCATTCGATCCCAGCCCAGGTTGCGGTAAGCGCCTCGGCAACCGACGTCCCCATACGGGTAAACGGACAGGACTTGTGCTGGCTGCAAGCCGGCGCCAAGGTGCAGGCTGCCTGGGCTCAATGGCTTAAACTGCTGGCATACAGCCTGTTACTGGGGCTGCTGCTGACACTGGCGTATCGGTTTGCAGCCAATTGGGCCAAACGCGGGCAGGCGCTCGGCGGGGGCGTATTTTTGCTGGCGCTTATTTCGGGCATGGTTTGGCTAAACCTGCAAACCGGCTTTACGGCCAATCAATTCGATCAGTTATCCTTTTTCGCCCGGCGCTTCGACTCCCCCTCTTTTATCGGCAATTCGCTGGGCGACTGGCTGTTGCACATGGCATTGTTGTTGTGGCTGATGATTTTTTTTCACCGGGCATTCCAAACGGAAGCATTGAATCACTTCCCTGCGCCCATACGCCTGGCGCTGGCAACCGTGTATTACCTGCTCACCATGCTGAGCCTGTTGGTGGGCGTGGAAGTGTACCGGCAACTGGTGTTTCATTCCGACCTCAACTTCGACTTCGATAACCTGCTCAATTTCGATGGTCTGAGCGTACTGGCTTTTCCCGGCATTATGCTACTGCTCATCGCTTTGTTTTTATTCGGGCACCGGCTCATTATGACAACGCAGCGACTCGCCCTGCCCGCCGCTTCAAAGGCCGTCGGGATTGGGTTGTCGGGGCTTATACTATTTTTTGTTTGCCTTGTCTTGCAGGGACACCTGCACGTATCGCCGTTCTACATCGCCGCCTTTGCCCTGGTGTACGTGGGCGCTTTCGATTTTTTTATGGATTGGAAAACGCCGGGGCTGGGCGGCGTGGCCCTGTGGCTGTTGTTCTTCTGCTTGTCGTCGGCATTACTACTTTATCGTTATAATAACCTGAAAGACAGTGAAGTACGGCTTGCTTACGCCAGGACTTTGGCTTCGGACCGCGATACGGTCTTCGCCGAACCACAACTGATAAAAATATTGCCGCAAATACGCCGGGATACCCAGCTGAACCGCCTGCTCAAACCCTGGCCGTTCAAACCGCAAAGCAGCGAGCTGCGCGCGCATCTGAACGCCATCGTATTCCCGGAACAGTATCTTTTTCAGCACTATCGCCTGGCTGTATATGCCTTTGACGGCGACGGCCAGGTATTGCCGCGGGATCAATCGAAAAGCCGCGATTTTGTGGTAACGGAAAACTGGGAGCGCGCCAAACCGCTGCCCGGCGCCCCGGATATCCGGTACGGCACAGATGCGGAAGGCATTTTCCGGTACATGATCAAAATTCCCGCCCTGCGCATGGGCGACCCGACCCAAGCGGCCGACGTGTATTGTTTTTTCGATCACCAGTACCCCCAACCCACCCGGGTCTATTCCAAAGTTTTTTATCAATTGCCCTACAAACAACTCGACCGCTTGCCGCAATATGATTTTGCCGTGCTGAAAAACGGAAAATTGGTGGTCGACCAGGGGCAGGGCAACCAGGCGGTTTTTCAGAAAACCTTATCGAACGGCGAAACCGCGGAACTGGTTACCGGCGCTCCGCGTCAGGTGAGCGCCTTGTGCAAAAGCGCCGACGGCAGTACCATCGCCGCGGTAGGCCGTCCGATGGGTGGGTGGATCAAACAGCTGTACCTGTTCGCCGTCCTGTTCGCCTTTACCAGCCTGTTTATTTTTGCCCTGGCACTCCTCAATACCTACCTCAAGTTTTTACCCGACTACTATCATTTTAATTTTTCCACCACCGGCTCATTGGCACGGCGTATTCACTATAGCAACGTCGCGCTGATCGGCCTGGCCTTTACCGGTATTGGCTGGTTTACCTACCGCCACTTCAACCGAAGCGCCGAAAATGCCGAACGCGCCAAACTGGATTACCGCGCCGAGGCACTGCGGACGCATCTGCGCAGCCAACTGGGCGAACTGAGTCCTGATTCGGACAGCCTGCGCCGCAAAATGCCGGAAACCGTGGGCACCCTGGCTGCCAGCCTGTCTACGGATATCAACCTGTATTCTCCTTCCGGTGACCTGCTGTATTCCAGCGGAGAGGACCTCGCCCGTTTAGGCGTATTGCCCGTAAAAATGAGCCCCGGGGCACAGGCTCTCCTCGGCCGCGAAAGCCAGACGGAAGCCGTCGTATCCGAACAAGTGGCCGGTGTGACGTTCTCCAGCCGTTACCTGCCGGTGCGCAATCATCAGAACCAGTTGCTTGGCTTTCTCGGCGTACCCTATCACTTGTCCGAACGGCAGGTCGGCTCCGAAGTGTCCGACTTTATCGGCATACTCGCCAGCATCTATGTATTTCTCCTGCTAATCGCCTACTCGGTATCTTTCCTGTTGTCGCGTTCTATCATACGGCCGGTGCAATTGATCTCTGAGAAGATCAAACAATTCCGGCTGGAGGATAAAAACCTGCCGCTGGAGTACCAGGGCGACGCACA
>CALEYM010000606.1 GCA_937926185.1 uncultured Bacteroidota bacterium
TGCAAATGGTTGCCCTTTGGCAAGGCTGGATTTCCCTGCAACTTGCCCTGTGGCTGCTGCTGGCGCATTACTTTTTAATGATGATCGGGATGGTCATCTACCTCCGCGCCCTGGGCGAATGGCGGTGGCAACCGAGGTGGTCGTTCCTGACGCCGGCATTGCGCGCCGAAATTGGCCGGTACGCCGGATTCGGGGTGATCACCGGTTTCGCCTTGCTGCTGGCCACCAAGGCCGACACGCTGATGGTGGGCACCCTGGCCACCATAAAAGGCGCCGGGATATACGCTATCGCGCTCAATATCGCCGCCGCGGTAGAAATCCCCGGCAAAAGCCTGTACAGCGCCAGCGCTTCTTTCGTAGCCCGGTACCTGGCAGATGAAAACTGGGCGGAAATGAAAAGCCTTTATCAGAAGGTTTCCATCAATTTGTTGTCTGCCGGGCTGTTGCTTTTCGGTTGCATCTGGGTTTCTGCCGAACAGTTGTACGAATTTATGCCCAATAGCGCGGAAGTTTCGAAGGGAAAGTACGTGCTGCTGTTTCTATGCATAGCCAAACTGGTTGACATGGCTTCGGGGTTGAACAATCAGCTCGTATATTATTCCAAATTTTACCGGTATTCTATCTTTTCGCTGAGCGTGCTGGCGGTCGCCAATATTTCTTTCAATCTCTGGCTGATACCGGAATTAGGACTTACCGGCGCCGCCATTGCCACCCTGCTATCGGTCACCTGCTATAACCTGTTCAACCTTTTCCTGGTTTGGCGAAAATTCCGGATTCAACCCTTTACCCGCCAAACACCGCTGGCAGTCGTCTTATCGCTGCTCGCGCTGGCAGTCGCCTGGTTTATGCCTTCAAGCGGGTCTGATTTATTGGATATTGCTGTTCGCTCCGGCACTTACGCCTTGCTGTTCGCCATTCTCGTCCTGCGTTTCCGGGTGTCGGCCGATATCACCCAATTGTGGAGCGATCTTTTGGCACGTATAAAAAAGGGTCGGCAAGGCTAGTTTTGCGTAAAAATCAACAACAAAGTGCTTTTTTCCGGACTAACCACCCGGTCAACCCGCACTGTGATGCCGGGTTGCACTTCCATGTCTTCCCCAAGGCGCATCGAGGGCCGGCCGGCTTCCAGCACGTCGGCCCAGGCTTTCAGCGGCGCCTGTTTGGGCGAGAAAGTGCTCAGGAAAACCAGTTGCCTGACGGCTTCCTTAGTCCACAATGAATCGGGATAGCGGCTGTAATCGCCCTGCACCGTAAAGTGGTATTCCTGCCGGGTTTTGGTGCAAACATCCTGATGGATTTCCAGCAACACCTTGGTATCGAGCAGCAGGCTTTCCAGCGATTGGTTGCCCTGTTTTTCAAAATTGTATTGCTCGACGTGCGGAAGGCCCTGTTCAAAAATAGGTTCGGGTTTGTACTTGCATTTTTCCTCCGAATTGCAAGCCGTTATGGCAAAAAGCAGGCAGGCAAAGGCTCCCGATTGCAGGTATTTAAAATTGTTTTTGTGCATACTCAAAATTTTGATTGGCAGTGCATATCTAAACAGGCCGTCAAAAGTACATAGTTTTGCGGATCAAACTTTTTCTTAAAAAAACGACATGCCGGGATTACTGATCAGAAACATTAAAACGCTTGTTCAAGCAGAAACCGCGCCAAGGCCGTTTGTCAAAGGCAAAGAAATGGCTGTATTGCCCTGCGTACACGACGCTTTTTTACTGCTTGAAGACGATCGCATTGCCGCTTTCGGGCCAATGGAAAAATGCCCGGAAAGGGCCGACAAAATCCTTGACGCCGGCGGCCGGATGGCGCTGCCTTCCTGGTGCGACTCCCACACGCATATCGTTTTTGCCGCCACCCGCGAGGAAGAATTCACCGGCCGTATCCGGGGGCTGACGTATGAAGAAATTGCCAAACGGGGCGGCGGAATACTCAACTCCGCCCATCGCCTCCAGCAAACGCCGGAGGAGGCATTATTTGAAAGCGCCTGGCTGCGGTTAAAAGAAGTGATCGGTTTTGGCACCGGCGCCATCGAGATCAAAAGCGGTTACGGCCTGACGGTGGAAAGCGAACTGAAGATGCTGCGCGTGATCCGCCGCCTGAAAACAGTCAGCCCGATTCCCATTAAAGCGACCTTTCTCGGTGCTCACGCCATACCCGCCGATTATAAACACCGGCGCAAGGAATACGTCGACCTGGTGGTGCAACAAATGCTGCCCAAAGTGGCGGAGGAGGGCCTGGCCGATTATTGCGACGTGTTTTGCGACCGCGGTTTTTTTACCCCGGCGGAAACCGAAAGGATACTTCAGGCGGGTTGGAAGTATGGTTTAAAACCGAAAATACACGCCAACGAACTGGACTACTCCGGCGGCGTACAGGCCGGCGTGGCGAACCATGCCATATCGGTGGATCATTTGGAATACACCGGCGAAGAAGAAATAGCCGCCTTGCAAAAAAGCCATACCCTGCCCACGCTGCTGCCTTCCTGCGCTTTTTTCCTCGGCATCCCCTACGCGCCGGCGCGCCGCATGATCGATGCAGGATTACCGGTGGTGTTGGCCAGCGACTACAACCCGGGCTCCTCCCCTTCCGGGCGTATGTCCTTTGTTGTTTCTTTGGCTTGCATTAAGATGAAAATGTTGGCTGAGGAAGCGATAAATGCGGCTACTCTAAACGGCGCCCGGGCGATGGAACTGGAAACGGAATATGGCAGCATAAGCCCCGGGAAAAAAGCTAACCTGTTCATTACCAAACCGCTGAACACGCTGGCGCAACTGCCGTATTCCTTCGGCAACGATCCCGTGGATACCGTGATCCTGAACGGCAAAATCTGGGAAAACTAAACGTGGCAATAAAAAAAGTTAAGGCGGCGTTTAGCGGCATCCCTGCCGGTTTCTTTTCCCCTGAAATATTTATTCTTGCCCCAATATGTCCGGATGCGCTCCGAATGTCTAATTTTGCGTCCACTTTCGCAACCCGAAGGTATGTAATGGACATAATCCGAATTTTTCAACTGTTAAAACGCCCCTGAAAAACAGCAAATTACAGCGGCAATGCATCTCTTTGCGTTGCAATCCCGTGCTGACATATCCATTAACCATTGCAAATCTTTACGCATGCACAAACTTCTAATCCCGCTGCTCATCTGCCTCACGGCAACCATTGTACACGCCCAGGTTCCAAAATCGATTACTGTTAGTTCCAAACCCAATACTACGTCACCCGTTTCCGGTTCGCCAGATGCCGCCTGCTTGGCAGGCACGTTCACATTGACGCAATTCAGCGGAGAGAGTAACGATATCGATCTCGATACGATTTTCCTCTGCAAGGGAGATTCCATCCTCATCGACCACAATGGCGATGAAATGTTCATGGACCCTCAACCAGCCACACCGCCCGGTATCAGTTATGGTTTTTACAGGTGCCCCCCCACAGCAACCGGCGACGACGTGGCGGTTTTGGCCGATCCCTGTTTGTGGCCGGGCAGCGTCAACGGCTTTTTCGTCAGCAATGGCCCGGCCAGCGGCGACCACTGGTTTTTTAACAACGAGTCGCTGATCATGTCGCCCATCTTTGGTATGGGGAATCCGGTGTTAATCCATTTTGCGCCCATTACCATCACCGACTACCCCAACGATGTCATCGAGTCGGGCTGCGTTGACGTGGGTATCAACAATTCCTTCGCCGTGGTGTATCTGCGGGGAATAACCGAAAAAAACCCCGCAAACGGCGTTTCCAGTGTTTCCACCAATTTTGGCGACGACTGCAAAGGTAAATTCCGCCTCTGGGGCGGCTACCCGGAGTGGGATCAGAACACGACCTACACCGTGTCGATCGCCCTGGCCAGCGACCCGAACGTAAAGGCGCTGATCTTTACCCAGCCTTCCCAAATGAAACACAGCACCGATGTCATTTTTTCCGTGCCGCAAGCGGGCGTTTATACCGTGGTGGTGGAAGACGGGAAAAGCTGCGGGCTAACATTCCAGGTGAACATGGACGTGTGCGACCCCTCGAACAGCGTCACCCTGGCGCTGCCGGAAAAAATAGCGGCGCCGGGCTCCACGGTGTGCGTACCGGTGACTTCCCTCAACCTGCGGGATATTCTCGGTACATCGTTCTCCATTTCCTGGGATCCGGCTATATTGCAATACAATGGCATTCAGGACCTTCCGGATACCCTCGGGCCGTTGAATATCGCCTCTAACTTCAATGAAAACAACGTCAACGACGGGTATCTGGGTTACGCTTTCAACGACAACACCTTCAACGGGGCAGGGATAGCTGATAACGACACGCTTTTCCAGGTATGTTTTACCGTTCTGGGCGCCATCGGCGACTGCTCGCCTTTGAACATTGGAAGTTTCCCAACCCTGGTTTCCATGGACGATAATGTGGGGAATCAGCTCGGTGTGACGGTGGACACCGGCCAGGTGTGTATCGACCTGATCCCGCTCGAAGTAAACTTTTTCGTTGGGCCGCCTACCTGCATGAGCACTGCGCCGCTAGGGGTTATTATCAACAGCGGTACAGCCCCTTTCGATCTGGAATGGCGGGGCATCCCCACCGGTACCACCGGATTCAACGGCGGCATCAATGTGCTTGGAGATACCGTTTGGACACTGCCGGTTCCGGAAGGGATTTACGAGGTCTGCGTAACCGATCAGAACGGCTTCGGCATGCAGGTATGCGATACGCTTACCATCGATGTGCCCAGCCTTGGCGCTACGCTCGTTGTGATTCAGTCGCCGACTTGTAACGGTTTATCCGACGGAAGCGTACAGGCCGAAGTGAGCGTGGATGGCGTTGTGCTGCCAGCCCCGGTCGGACCAAATTTTGTCTTTACCTGGAATCCGCCGCAACCGGGCAATCCGCAAACGATTTCCAACATCCCGGCAGGCAACTATGCCGTGACAATTACGGAAACCAGCACCGGCTGCACGGCACTGGCATCGGGTTCGCTGAGCCAGCCGGCCCCGTTAACGATACCGGACGTGCAGGTCACCCCGGCTTCCTGTCCGGGCGTTCCCGACGGTTGTATCACGATCACTGTCGCCGGCGGCACCCCATGCGTAGTCGACGGATATACTTTTCAGTGGGAATATTCTCCGACGCAAAACGGCACCCGCTTCGTGGATGAATTCGGAACCGGTAACCCGAGCTTTAACATGTGTGGCAAACTGGCCGGTTTTTACTTCGTAACCATCACCGATTGCAACGGATGCACCCTTACCGAAACGGTGGAAGTGACGAATGCCAGGGAGATGACTTTGATACAAAATGCTTTGAACAATCCTTCCTGTTTCGGATTGTCCGACGGATCCATTGAAGTCCAGATCGATGCCCAACCCCCATTCCCTAACCCTACTCCTTTCTTTTCCTGGACTCCCCTGGCCCCAACCCCGCCAGGCCCCTACCCGATCATAAACAACGGCGACCGCTCAACCATCAGCGACCTGCCGGCCGGCAAATATCAGGTACTGGCGCTCGAACTTAACACGGGCTGTTCGGTCGTGGACACATTTATGCTGATGGATCCGCCACAACTCGACGTGACGGTCAGCAAAACCGACCCGACCTGTTTGCAGCCATCCAGCGGCTCGGTCACCGCCACCGGTACCGGCGGCACGGGCGCCCTCACCTATACCTGGGGCTCGAACCCGCCCGTAACCATACCTAATGGTCCGAATGCCACCGGCCTTTCTGCCGGAACCTATACCGTTTCGGCAACCGATGCCAACGGTTGCGTGGACTCAGCCACCATATCGTTGACCTTGCCCCCGCCCCCGGCCATCACCGACATCGACTCGGTATCGGTCAGGTGCGGCGACGACGGTTCACTGACTGTTACGGCGCCCACGGCCACTTCGTTTACCTGGACAAGCCTGAGCACCGGCGGAATAGTAAGTAATACGCCCATGGCGTCCGGACTGCCCGGCGATACTTACGTCATCGTTGTACGCGACGCGCAAAGTTGCGTAAATACCGATACCGTGACGCTGGCGCCGGTAACCCCGTTGTTTTTTGCCGACACCGCCCTGATACAACCGACTTGCGCCGGTGGAATGGACGGGAGCGTTGCCATTGCGGTGTCTGGCGGCAAACCCGGTCCGGGAGGAACCTATGCCTATATCTGGAACGTCGGTCAAACCACGCAGGTATTATTCAACGTGGCCGCCGGCACTTATACCGTGACGGTTACCGATGTCGCCAACTGTACCCTGACGGGCACGTTTGTACTGGGCCAGCCGCCGGCGCTTTCGCTTTCTTTTAACGGCATTATGGCGGCTTCCTGCCCGGGAGTATGTGACGGCCAGGTGACGCTCGTAGCCAATTATCCCGGCACGCCTGGCAACCCGCCATCCTTCCCCGATCTCGATTTTCAGTGGGAAGACGGCTCTACGGATTCTATCCGCACCGATCTGTGTCCGGGCTGGAATACCGTAACCACCAGGGATCCGATCAAAGGCTGTAATCGCATAGATTCCGTGTTTATCGACAGCCCGCCGGTGATTACCGCGACTATCGATACCATCCCGGTCACCTGCTTCGGCGGTACCGACGGCGAAGCCGTGGCCACGCCGGCCGGTGGAAACGGTCAGCCCTACACCTACTTGTGGAGCGGCCCGCCGGCCAACCCTTCCACGCTTAATCGCGCTACCGGGCTCGCCGTAGGACCGGTTACCCTGACCATTACGGACAACGGAGGCTGCACGGCCACTTTTACGGCCAATATCACCGAACCGGAAGAAATTACCGCCGATATTGAAACGGACGAAATCGATTGCTTCGGCGACAACACAGGCGGCATAACCCTGACGGTGACGGGCGGTAACACGGGTGGTTATACGTTCAACTGGTCGGACGGTACCAATAACATCGGCACGACCAATCCGATCGAAAACCTCGGCGAGGGTTTTTATTCGGTCACGATCACGGACTCGAAAGGGTGCACGGGCGAACTGACCAATATTTTCCTGCAAAATCCGGATCCCATCGACGGCATCATCGAACCCTGGGAAGAATTGCTTTGCAACGTCGACGAAACGACGCTGGTCATTCAATCCATTTCCGGCGGCTCCGGCGCCCCGTATCAGTACAGCCTTGATTTTGGTGTATTTTTGAATCCCGACTTTCCGGTCACCATGGGCGGCGGCGAGCACTACGTCACCTTTATCGACCGCCTGGGCTGCGAATACACCGACACCATTTTCGTGAATGAACCCGATCCAATCGTCGTCACGTTCGACCCGCCCGAAGTGGAAATCGAATTGGGCGATTCCCTGCAGTTGTTGCCGATCGTTACCGGCGCCGTGGTGGATACCTTCACCTGGTCGCCCGCAGAATTGCTGACCAACCCGTTTGTTCTGGAGCCGTATACCAATACGTACGAATCCACGACCTACACCCTGATCGTACAGGACGAAAACGGTTGTTCCGCCACTGGAACCATCCGGGTGAATATCGATCCGAACCGCAATGTGTATATTCCAAACGTGTTCCTGCCCGGCAACCCGCGGGGCCTGAACGACCACTTCAACCCGAACGTGGGCAGAGGCGTGGAAACGATCAATTTCATGCGTATATTCGACCGTTGGGGCAACCTGATGTACGAGCGAAATGCTTTTTACCCGAACAACAACGATTTCGCCGAAGGTTGGGACGGTAAATACAACGGCAAATACGTTATGCCTGGCGTTTATGTGTATGTGATCGAAGTAAAATTCCTCGACGGACGGATTTTGCTGTACCGGGGAGACGTGACCGTAGTAAGGTAATTGACTTTAGACTTACGACTTTAGACTTACGACTTGGGGGGGTAACCCTCGGTCATTCAATTAACCGGATGCATATCCTTAGGTTAATTGAATGACCGAGGGTTACCCCCCAAGTCGTAAGTCTAAAGTCGTAAGTCTAAAGTCATCAGTTTTTTCTCTCTTTCCCCAAAATATCTTTCCCTTTCCCCGCATCCAGCACCGGTTCGGGCCGTGGGGCTTCCTCCATCACGTCGTTGAATACCTTATCGACGAATTTCCAGCGACCTTTTTCCAGTTTATAACCGTCGTAACTGCCATCCGGCACATACGTTACTGTGCCGGTATACGGGCTTTGAAAGGGGATCAGGTGATCGAACAGGACCATTTTATATTGTTCGTCCCAGTTCAGGCGCACCTTGGCTTCAGAAGAATATTCCAGCATCACCCGGTAATCGGGTTCCTTGCCTTCGGCCCTGTAAAACACCGGGGCGCCCAACACGGGCTTGCCCGTAGCGTCGAAATACAATACGTCGATGACCTTTCTTTTGTCAAAAAAAGTGAAGCCGTCGTACCCGAAAAGCAGGTATTTGCGCCCATCCCTGGTGTCGAACGGCCGCAGGTTATAATACAAGGCGCCGTACCAGCGGTCGGTCGACATGGTATCCGTTAACGGTGGCGCCGGCATTTGAAAACTGCGGTCGATGAGCGGGAAAAGTTTTAACTCCGCCTGATTCATCTGGATGGCGCCGTAGTAGCGGTAGGTGGAATCATCGACGAACAGTTGCCAGGTGAAAATGCGGAAGCTGCTGTCGGGAGGCGCCAGTATAGACATGAACTTCAGGCGCTCAAAAGGATAATGAAAGGAATTTCCCGTTTTCAGCGCGCGCACCAGTTTGGTGATCAGTGCCTGGCAAGCCATAAAACGGGTGTCGGCCAGGGAGTCGTTCACCACGGCATAGGCCAATACGGCCAGGGTGTCTTCGGCAGCGTGCATTTGTTCCGCTGCCGCCGGGCTGAGCGCGCCGGCCGGTTGGGGTTTGCCTTTGGGTTGAGCGGCAAGTAAAAGTGGCGCCGTCAGCAAAACGAGCGTACAAACAAGAGATTTTATTTTTAAAAACATACCCGGAAGCCTTACAGATGCAAAACGGCAAGAGGAACGTCCGGTAAGGCTTCAAAATTGTATGCCGGCCGGCGCCGCGCGTTATTCCAGTTCTGATATTTTTTCCAGGAGCCATTCGTGGTTGACTGTTTTCGTGCGGTTTTTCAGGATATCCTGCTTTAGCTTTTCCAGGGAAGGTTTATCATTTGTAGAAACTCTTGTTAAACGTCGTACGTATTTTATCAGATTCAGGTAACCTTGCCTGCGCTGGTTAGGAATGGTCTTATGCCGGTTCAGAAAAACCCTGAAAGATTCCACGAATGGATCCAGGGCATCGTGTTCATCCAGTTCATAATACGTGATAATCAGAATGGCTTTGCTGATGAGGTTGTAGCCGATATCCTCATATTCCACATCCCTCAACAGGAACAACACTTTATCATATTTATTTTGATAGCGGTAAACGCGCGCCAGATTAAAGGTGTAAGTGTTCTGTTGGGTATCGGCAGGAAGATATTTTCTATAGTTTTCGATAAAAGTTTCTGCCCAATCTAATTTACCAAGCTGAAGTGCCGCACCAACCGCGTTATTGAATCTCCAAGTGGCTAACTCCTGATTAATGATGAAAATTTCTTTTATGAGACCATGTTCAAATAAATTAAAATATTCCTGCAAAAAAGCCTTATTACCTTTGTTCACCTTTCCAATACAATAATGCAATGCGGAATCAAATAGTTCAATCGCTTCTTTTTTAGGCATTAATGCTCCATAAAAATCCAGCAGTTTCTTAAGTTTAAAATAATGCTCATCCTTCTCTTCCTCATAAAGTGTTAAAAAAGAATAATAATAGATAGCAAGTTCGGGCACATCATCGATCGGAAACTGTTTTAAATAAATTAATATATCCTCAGTAAAATTTAACTTATATTCAAAATTACCAGTTCGCTTTTGGCTTAATACGGAACTGAGTAATTTCAATTTCTCAATCCAATAAAACAAATCTAAATGATATCCAATTTCTTCAATATTTGCTCGAACGTTCAATTTTACATCAAAGTCCATCATAGCGTAATAGAGTCGTTCGCCAGCATAAGCATTTTTAAAATATTCTAATGATCGATACTGATTATTATCCAAACCGGCGCGAACCTGACGCATCATACCGGTGAACACGGGTTCAATCTTTCGTCTGACGGCGAAATCCAAAGCATCAATACTTCTTCTCACTGTATCATACATGATGGTTTCCTGTGCCATAAAATCCTGAATTAATTTCAGAAGATCAGAACTATACTTCCTGAAGTTCACATCATCGTAGGATCTTTCCGGAAACAGCCGACCCCAAATTTCAAACCGGTCAAAACCCGGTTCTTTTCGTTCGCAGCATTCCAACAACAAATTGCACAACTTAGCCAGGGTTTTACTTTGATTAAAATAAGGGGAAACCAAATACTTGCTTAATCGTTTAATCTCCGCCCCATCCAGGCAACAAAGGGTTTGATATAATTTGTTTGTTTGTAAAACGGCTTCGCTTGACGAATTTATTCTTTTAGACATAATCAATAATTTTTCAACCAGGCAGAAAATTAAACGAGGAAAAAGAATATGCGAAGAAATCGGCGTTA
>CALEYM010000607.1 GCA_937926185.1 uncultured Bacteroidota bacterium
ACATTGAACATTGAACATTGAACATTGAACATTGAACATTGAACATTGAACATTGGTCATTTCAAAAATTATAAATTTTAAAATTTTTAATTTATAAATTGAAAATGTTCAATGTTCAATGTTCAATGTTCAATGACCAATGTTCAATGACCTCTCCTCCTCAGGGTACCCGCTGCACCACCACCCTTTTGCTCACGCTTCCCCGTTCGGTCTGCAAACGCAAAAGGTACACCCCTGAATTCATCCAGGCTCCTGTGTCGGAACGTCCGTTCCAGATGACCGTATTGGCGCCGGCAGCCGCGGATACCGGACGGCGTACCACCTCGCGCCCCTGGGCGTCGGTAATGGTCAGCGTCAGATCCTGCGCCGAGGGCAACACAAACCGCAGGGTGGTTTCGCTGCTGAACGGGTTGGGCCGCACATCGAACGAAAGTGTTGCTGCGAGTCCGTCTTCCGTAGCGGTCGTTTGCAGTTCGAACGGAACGGGGGCTTCGATGGCGCCCTGGTGCTGGTTGGGCGAGAAGTACATCGTTTCCGCCAGATCGCGCACCGCGCCCGTCCCGTCGTCGTACAACTTGAAGCGGATCAGTTCGCCATTCGTATTCGCATACGTGGTCAGGAAAAACAGGTGGGCGTCGATCGGTTCGATGTAAATGGCCTGGGCCGAACCCCGTACCTCGGCGCCCGCGAAGGCGCCCAGCTCCATGTCGCTCGTGGTGGCATTGGCGCCATCTGCGCGCAACATGCCGATCAGCGTGCTGCTGTGTTCGTATTGCGCCGGGTTCACCGTCCAGTGAGCGGCGGGCGGCGGCGTTTCCGGGCCGCCGCGCTCCTGCACCGTGTTTTGACGGAAGGGACTGGGCGCCGGCGGGTAGGTCAGCGTACCGGGCAGGGTGAGCCTGAGCTGATAGCCGTTGGGCGGCGTCATATATTTCAGATTGCCGATCCAGCGGTAAAACGTGTCGGGCGCCTGCACCACCCTGGAATATTGCGCAAAGGCGAGCTGGCTTTTGATCAGGTCGCCCGCCTGGGCAGGTACCGTGGCCAAAGCATCGTCGATGGGCAAAGAATAATTGGGAATGTACCCGATCCAGTTCCAGCCGTCGATGAGCGGAATGGGCAGCGTAGCAGGGTCGATAGGCATACCCAGCATACGCAGGATGTCGGACTGGTCGGCGCGGTAGATGAACATGGAGGTATTGTTCAAGCGGTACAGCGAGCCAAACCAGCCGCCGCTGTATTGCGCAAACGGCCCCTGGCTGCGGATCAGGTCGTTCTGCGGATGATGCAGGGTGGCCAGCGCCGGATTGAGACTGTCGTTTGGAAACTCCAGGTTGAACGACAGCCAGTTCCAGCCGTAATTGACCGGCACCTCCCGCAACAACAGGCCGGCAGTGTGTATCAGCTGCGGGTTATTGGGCGTGCCGATGACGTTGTCGGGCTGGAAAACGAAACTCTCCTGCACAAACCCGTAGCGCTGGCAGGCGGAGGCATCCCACACCTCGATCCGGATGGCGCCGAGCACATCGTCCGGGTCACCGTAAATGGTCAGATAAGCCAGCCAGGCGCCGAGCAGGGGCACGAATTGCACATTGGCGCGCCCGCGCAGTTCATCGTCGAGGTAGGCTGCCACAATATCCTCCGGGTCGGTTGAAAATTCGCCCTCGATATCCACCCTGAGCACCAGGCTCATGGTGTTTTCATACAAACCTGCATTCACAAAGCCATAAGGCGGACGGCATACCACGCGCGCGCCCACGGGCAGCGCTTCGTCGCCGCCCATAAAGAAGGGGTTCTGCCCCGTTTCGGTGCGCAGCACAATGGAGTCCGACCAACGCCCGAACGCCAGTGAAGAATCGACGGTGAAATACACCGGCCTGATCTCGTTGGCCGCCAGCGTACCCTGATCGGGCGTGATGTGCACCCAGTCGGGCGCATTCAGGATCTTAAACGGCACGGGGTAACCGCCCCGGTTGTGGATGTTGGCGACGACGGTTTTGTTCTCGTCTTCGTATTTCGTCATGCCCACGCTGTCGGTCAGCCAGGCCAGTTCGTTGCGGTCTACATAGAATTCCCATACGCCTTTATTGAACTTCGTGCCGTTGAACGCATTGCCCACGAGGTCTTCGATGCCGTGCAGTTCGGCCCGCAGAATGCGGTTTTCATAAAACTTGTTGTCAAACGTGGGATCCAGCACGATTTTGTTTTCAAAACAAGTCACTGAAATATCAATCAACTGGTCGGTGACGGCGTCGTACAGGCCCACGTTGTTGGGTTGGGTCAGGTCGGCGGGGATGAGCTCGTCGCAATTGATGTGCTGGTTGAACGTGAACGAAATCTCGTCGCCCACGTGATACACCCCGTCCGAGGGTTGCGGCACACCCACAATGGAGGCCGGCTCGCGATCGATACGGCCTTTGATGATCTGCGAAAAACCGGGTTTATCGGAGGCATCGCCCGTACACACGGCCCAAGCGTGGATTTCGTACTCGTCGTCGCCGATACCGGCAGTTTCCCAGAAAAACTGGGTGAACGAGGGTCCGAGGACGGGCGGTTTGGGATCGGGCAGGGCGGCATACCCCGACCAGTTGGGGTTGTATCGCTCGAAGACGCCGTCAGGGGTGGGCAGGTTGATCCAGGCGCCGTCGCCGTTGGTGCGGCGGTATTGAACGCGCACCAGTTGAAAGTCGGTGGAGTTCAGGTCGTAGCCCGACACGGTGATACGCCGCAATGTTCCGGGTTGAATGGGATCGTCGTTGAGCACCACCCAGTTTTGTTCCGGCACGTTGATGGCCACCTCGCTGCAGGGGCGGATAAAATCGACGCCGAGGTAAATGGAAGAAACAAATTTGGAGGCGTTTTCCAGCGGTACCACGGTCGTCAGGTCGCGCTCGTACTCGCATTGGGATACCAGGGCAATCTGAAGGCTGTCGTATTCGTATTCTACCGGCCCGCGTTCTATGGTTATCGTGGCCGGTACGGATGTGCCGTAAGGGATCAGGTAGGGCACAATGTTATTGTTCATGGGCTGGCCGTTGATTCTGATGACGGCCCCGTCCGGGTTGTTGTTGGCAATAGCGGTCAACCCGTACGACAGATCTTCATTGGTCGCGCTCAGGTTTCCAAGGTTCACCTTGAACACAGCCGGTTCGTGGGCCGGCACATTGATGGCCTTGAACTGGGAGCCTTGCGCCAGCGCAAGGTTCGGCGCCTCGCGGTTGGCGGTGCCCGGTTCCCAGGGGCAGGACGACTGCCCGGCTTTGAGCCGGAATACCGGCGTCCGGTAGGCCGAATCCTGGGCTACGTCTACTGAAAACGCGTCGCCCGGATCGTCATCGGCCAGCACGTAACCGACCGCCAGGCCGGATGCCGTGCCATTGCCGTTGGTGGTTGCTTTCTTGTTGGAAATCATCACATTTCCGACCAATTTAAAGCCCGCTTTGTTGAATTCATACCCAATGTGGGTCGTCACCGTATTGTCCAGGCCGTCGGCTTCTGTTTTGCTGGCGGAAGCCGTCGTATCGGCCGTTTCCGAAAACTCGTACGATACGCCGGCGTCGAACGAAATATTCCGTACCAATTTAGCCTTCTCTTTCAGGCCGATATTCTGGTCGATGAATTGTTGCCAGCGTTGTTTGGACAAAGTATACCGGGCCACTTCTTCCGGCGTTGCGTTGGGGTCGGCTACCAGGGAATCCAGGTAACGCATGGTGTTATTCACAATATGGTACTCCGAGTACATGAAAACGGTGGCAAACGTGTCGGGATTCACGTTCAGTACCGTGGTCACGACGGGTTGGCAGTTCATATCGTCGAAGGAAACCAGGTCGGCAAAACCGAAAATCAGGTTAAATGCCGTTCCGAGGTAAACGTCGGCGCCATTTTCTCCGCCCACAATGTCATCCCGGTCGCCGGTGGAAAAACGTTCGGTGGTGGTCAGGCAGGTTTCTAAGGAATGTTCATCCACCACTTCTCTGGAGACAATGAACTGATAGTCGGCATCGGCTATCACGCCGGCATTGTTGATAATGTATGCCACACCCGGTACCGTTGCCGTGGAAATCTCCACATTTCCACCGAGGTGGATTTCTATACCGCTGCCGCCCGCTTCCACGTCCGTTTCTGCAAATGAATACGTATTGCAAAACGTGGAGCCTTTTTCCAGATAGGCATAACTACCGTCGCCCGGCGGGTCGCGCAGGATGACGCTTGGCGTTTCCGGCAACAGGGTCGTAAATGTATTCTCCTTGTTCCGGATGCCGGTAACCACGACCTGCACGACTAAAGTACCCGACCGGCCTGCCAGCGAAGTGCCGGTGACCTGCAGGGTTTTCAGAAACGGCGGCGAAGGATTGGGTTCGCCGGCGCGGAATTTATACACCAGCACACTGTTGCTCATGGCGGTGTCCAGCGTCCTGTCAGCAATGCCGTTGACAATGCTGAAGCCGGCCGTGTCGAGCGGGCAAACGCCGTCGTCGGAAGGTGTGGCCACATATTTTTCCACCAGGGAAAGGGACAGGGTGACCGGTTCGCCCCGGTCCAGCACGAAAATCTCGTCCGTACAGCCGGGGAAGGGATCGAGGCCGCTGTTGAGCAGTACTTCAGGCGGGGCAAAATAGATGAACTCCACGATCGTATCTCTTTGGGTCAGGTTCACGGTGGCGCCGCCCAGCACCTGAAAAGCGGATTTGATGTCGGGGTTGGAATGTTCCGTCACGGCTACCGTCATGCTTTCGAGCGGCGGCAGGTTGGTAAATTCATAGTCGCCTTCCTGGTTGTCGATGATCAGCTGACGTTCGAAACAGCCGTCGACGGAGCGCACTTTTACCACGCACACCGTGCCCTGCCCCTGCCCCGGCGGCGCCTCTATGACGGATTTTTTGCACAGCCCGCCCGCCACTTTGCCCGACACTTTTCGGGTGGTGATATCGTTGAACAGTATCCCCGCGATGGGATTCACCACGTTGGTCACCTCCCAAAAAGCCGGGACAAAAACATGGTCTTCAAATTTCGGGGTCAGCTGGGCTGTTGTGCCCGGATCGAATTCAACGGTAAATTTGCCCGTGGAGTCCGTCAATATCTTTGGGTTATACGAGGCGCCATTGACCAGTATTTCTACATTTTTGGCAAAACAATCGGTGTTTTTATACCGCACAAAACCGGAAACGGGTACGGTGGAACGGTCCACAAAATCTACCTGGTCCACCGAGGTGACGCTGGGGTTGAGGGTCACCTGTCTTGTTTCGGGTGTAAAAATGTGGGGGGTAGTCGCCTGGCGTGCCGTCAGGGGCGACCATTCTGCGCCAAAGCTGGTACCATAAGGCAATAGCACCGAGCCGCTGTGGTTCAGGCGGTTGCCGTTGCCCTCGTCCAGCGCAAAATAAACGCGCAGCCCCTGCTCCTGCATGTTCCGGGGACGGTAGGCATGGGATAAAATACTGTCGGCGATGAGGGTGGTGTCGTACAGCGCCACCTCGTCGATGAGCCCGCCGAAGTAGTCGGTGCGGCTGCTGCCGCTGGCGCGGGCGCCCAGTATCCATTGGGTGGTGGTATCCGACCAGTTGCCGCTTATGCCGGTAAAGTTGTGGCTGCCGAGCGGTACGCCGTTTTTATAGGCCGCTACCTGTCCGCTCGCGCTGTCGATAGTGAAGGCCAGGTGTTGGTAGCCTACACCCAACTGGCCGAAATTGTGTTCCTGGCCGTTGAGATAAAACCGGATATCGCTGGTGTTGCCGTTTGGCGAAAGCAACAGCCGGAAATCGTTGCCGGGCCAGGTTTTGGAGATCAGGCACTGGTCACCGTCGGGGCCGGCGCTGTTCACCCACAGTTCGAGCGTGGCTTTGGGCGTCAGGGAAAAATCGGGCAAGGTGGCGTAATGCTCTTCGCCGCGTGTAAATTTGAGCGCCCGGTACCGGTAAAAATCTTTCATCGGATTGGCCAGGAACGTGGCGCCTGTGCCGTAGCTCGCCGACTCGATGCGGTAAAAACCCGCCTGGTTGGTTTTGCCCATGGTGCGCACGTTGGGGCGGTCGGCATCGAACGCGGCCCCGCAGAAGTACAGTTTGTTGCGGCGGAGCACGTCGAAGGAAGCCGTACCGAGTTCCTCGTCCATTTTCCAGTAGTATTTCAGGCCGGCGGTCTGGGAGGAAGCGGCGCCCATCATGGCCTCGCCGAGATCGAGTTCGTCGAGCCGGCGGTGGTAGATGCGCAGTTCGTCGAGCCGGCCTTCCCAGCTTCCGGCAAGGCCGGTATGCGACCCGATCCGGAGCTCGTCGGCGGCCGGTATGGGCGGCAGGTCGTTGATCCCGATGAGCCGGCCATCAATGTACAGGCGGCCTTTGCCGGCTTCGTCGACGGTGAGGGCCACGTGGCGCCAGCCGTTTTTGGTACTGTCGGGGAATAGTCCCGTAAGCAGGGCGGGGCCGTCGCTGATTTGGGCCACCTCTACGCCTTCATGCCCAGTGTCGCTGGCTACTGCCCGTATGATGAGTGGGAAAGGATGCAGGCTCAGTATGCCGGCGTTTCCGCCGGCATTGGCGGTTTTTATCCAAAAAGACAACGTCCACTCGCCGTTGTTCAACGGTATCAGGGTATCCGCGGCGCCCTGGTCGGACAAGGCGAAAGCGCCGTCTCCGGGGCCGAAGCGGGCAGAAAAACCCTGCAAGGGGGTGAGGGTGACAAAAGCATCGGGTACCGGTCGGCCACTGGGGGTCTGTATCCAGCCGGTGACCGTGCCGTTGGGCACCTGGAAACCGATAGCGTGGCCGGACTGGCCCTCGCCGTAAAGGTTGACCCCCCGTACCGTATACGTATATGCGCGACCGGCGATTACGTCAAAATCGTTATAGTTGCGGATGTTGACCCCCACGGTGGCCAGGAAAACGCCGTCGCGGTAGATGTTGAACCCTTCGGACGGAAAAGCCCCGAGCGGCTCGGGCGACCAGGATATTTGTATGCGGTCGAGCAGCTCGCCCTGAGTTGCCGTCACGTTGGGCGCCAGCGGCGGAAGCAGGAAGCGGCTGTAAAAGCCGGTCAGGCCGTTGTACTGCTGGTTGAAGTTGCTGCCGAGGAACATCTCGCCCACGGCTGCCGTCGTGCGGTTTTTGATGTTACCGGCGTTGGTTACGCTGCCAAAGTTGAAAAACAAGGTGCCGGAAAACCCGGCCGTATCGGAAACGGTTCCGTTGGCACAATTGACATTTTGGGCCGTTAAAGTAGGGGCGACGCAATATGCCGCGCTTAGAACGAATACGAAGAGTATATTTTTCATACTTTATGGGTCTGATTGACGGTGAACAATAGCTGTTGCCGGCGTTTACCGGACCCATATTTCTATATTGCCTACGCCATAAGATTCGTCGTCGGAACTGGCGGATCGCATCGTAAAGAACATAACAAACGAGTTGCTCGTGGTGGTCGCCACCATTTCTCCGATGGATGCGCCATCGGAGTAGCCGCCATCCGGCGATCCGGGTAAGTTGCCGAGGGAACTGGCGCTATAAACATGCGCCGAATTCATCCACAGGATATTGGCATTGGCGCCCCCTAAATCGGTACAGAACCCGGCAATGCCGGTATCGTCGGCGTCCCAGCTGTCGATATAATAGTATTTGAATTTTACTTTCACGTGGGTATAGGGCTGAAAACTGCTCAGATTGAACGTTCTTTTCAGCACGTGGGCCACGTTGGTGGAAGGACGAAGCATGTGACCGTTGAATGTACCCCACTGGACGCGGCTCAGCCCGGCGGTGGTGGAGTTGTTCAGGGCGGAAGTACAGGTCCAGCCTTCTTCGTCGCCGGTAAAATCCTGCCGCATCACCAGCCGCCAATCGCTCAGTCCATCGTATTGCAACGATTTGTTTGCCGTCAGTCTCAGGTTGTCGTCCACGGTAAGGGTGGCGGTATTGGATGTCAGGTTTCCGGTAATTTCGACTCCCGCGGCGCCGGCGCGCAGGCGTTCCGTATTATTGGTGTAGAGGGAAACCTGCCCGTCGGCGATAGAGAAAAGGCCGCTGTCATTGTCGCCGCTGTTGCCCGAAAAAGCATATCCATTGTTGTTGGCGCCGTTAACGGCCGGTGCGCCGCCCCGGGCTACTATGCCGCCATTGACCTGAAGGGTCGGCGTAGTGGGTAGATTCATTTGCCCGACGGCCAGCTTGCCGGCGATGATCGTGTTGTCTTCCTCTACCGTGCCGCTGCTGGGAAACTGGTTGGTGTTCCCGATCAGCGACAGGGCGTAGGGCGCGGTAGTAAGCCGGATGCGGGGCGACATTTCCGAGGTGGAACCTACACTCACGCCAAGGTAGTACGTGGTGTCGAACGGAATATCGAGGTCTTCAAGCAAACCGAGCGTGGCTGTGTAAATGCCGCCGACTACGTCCACGCTGGGCTGTGTTTCCTCCCAGATATGGGTACCACCTTCCGCTTGTTCATATAGCCTGAATCGCAGGGAATAAGGGCCGTCGTCCACGGCGTTGCCGTTGGCTTTTTTCAGGATACCCTGAATGCCGAGACTGGCGCCTTGTGCGTGGAGCGTTTGTTGGAATAACGGGGAAATAGAACAAAGGAGCGAAAACAGGAAAACGTACTTTTTCATAATGCCGGGTAGTAAATGAATTTAAGAAGACTTTTGGCGAAGTCCAGAAAAATGGGCTTCGACACCCGACAAAAGTGTGTGCAAGGGAAGGTACCAAATCGGACAAAGTGGATGCTGAATCGGACATTTTGGGGCGTTTTTCGTCAAAAATACGAGGAAGGCAGGCGTCCGAAGCGTTCGCGGTAGGCCCTGGTAAATGCTTTGGCGTTGCCGAAGCCGGCGGAATATGCGGCTTCTGCCACCGAGCGGAATGCGCCTTGTTCCAGCGTTTCCCGGGCCAGTTGCAGCCGCATTTCCCCGATGTACTGCTGGGGCGAAAGCCCCGTGAGTTCGCGCATGCGGCGCAGCAGCTGTCGTTCGCTGACGGCGGCCTGACGCGCCATGGCGCCTACGGAAAGGAACTCATCGCCCAGATTGGCCCGGGTCCAGGCCTCCAGATCGCTCAGCCATTCGGCGTCGGCCCGCGACATAAGGGGGCTGCCGGATTCTTGCGGGGCCACTGCCTCCTGCCGTTTTTTTTGCCGCTGGACGAGGTTGCGCACCCGGGCCAGTAACTCCTCCTCGTCGAAAGGTTTGGTCAGATAGTCGTCCACGCCGGCGCGCAGGGCGCGCAATTTGTCCCGGATGTCGCTGCGCGCCGTCAGCATCACCAGCGGGATATGCCGGTACCGGTCGTCGTTTTTCAGGCGTTCAAGCAACTGGAAGCCATCCATCCGGGGCATCATAATATCGGAAATGATCAGGTCCACCCGGATACCGGAACCCTCTTTTTCCTCCGATGAGATCGCGTCGAGTTTTTCGAGCGCTTCTTCCCCGTGGCGGGCCAGTATCACGTCGTATTCCGGCGTCAGCAACTGCTGGAGGTAGACCTGAAGGTCGGGATTGTCTTCGGCAACAAGGATGCTCACGGAAGCATCCGCCGGCTGGGTTGCCTGGATGTCAGGATCGCCTTTCCGGGCACTGGATACGCTCCGGGCTGAAATATGGGACAGGTTTTGCTGGGCGTCAGGTAATTGTGCCAGCCCTTTGTCCGGCCATAAATCGGCCGAACCTGCCGGCGTTTCCACCCGCGGCGCCGGCCATTCCACCCGGAACACGGTTCCCGACCCCAGCTCGCTTTCCGCCCATATCCTGCCGCCGCACAGGCGCGTCAGCTCGGCGCACAGAGCCAGGCCGATACCCGTGCCGCCCTCCGCGGGCGCGTCGGGGCGTTTGGTTTGAAAATAGCGGTCGAAAATATGCGGCAGATCGTCGGGGTGAATGCCCCGGCCGGTATCCCGCACGGCCAGCAGGACTTGTCCGGGCTGTTCGCTCAGTTCAACCTGCACGGCGCCGCCGGCCGGGGTGAATTTGAGCGCATTGGACAGGAGGTTGTTGACCACGGTTCCGAATTTTTGCGTATCGATGGAGACGATACGGTCGGGCGGCAGGTCGCAGCGGCAACCAAGCCGGATGCCGAGGTATTCCGCGTGCGAATCGAACTGGGCTACCAGCAGGGCCAGCAGCGGTTGAATGGCCGCGGGGCGGTTTTCCACGTTCATCCGGTTGGCGTCCAGTTTGCCCAGGTCGAGCAGTTCGCTGACGAGGCCGAGCAGTTTTTGGCCGTTTTCCCGGGCTATATGGAGCAATTTAAAGTGTTCGGGATCGGCATTCCAGCGTTTCAAAACGCTATCGAGCGGCCCGAGCATGAGGGTCAGAGGCGTACGCAGCTCGTGGGTGACGTTGGCATAAAAGCGCGACTTGAGGCGGTCGAGTTCCCGCAGTTCGCCGGCCTGTATTTCCAGTTTTTCTTTTTGTTCGATAATTTGGGCCGTGCCGCGGGCCACGGCGCGTTCCAGTTGGCGGGTGCGGTTTTTAAAATATTGCACCCTGGCCCGGATGAA
>CALEYM010000608.1 GCA_937926185.1 uncultured Bacteroidota bacterium
TTAAGTGCCTTATCTTTGTCTTAGGTTTTTTGGGGTTATATTTCTGACGGTAGGGTGTTAACATCCTGCCGTCTTTTTTTTATTCATACCCGAAGCGTTGCAGGGCCCTTTCGTCGTCGCGCCAGTTTTCGCGCACTTTCACGGTCAGTTCAAGGTGTACGCGGTTTTCGATAAAACGTTCAATCTCCTTCCGGGCGGCCGTTCCCAGTTTTTTGATCGCGCTGCCTTGTTTTCCCAGCAAAATGGCTTTTTGGGTTTCCCGCATCACGTATATGATTGCCTGTATGCGCACAATGGGTTCCCCTGTTTTGGTGTGCGATTCTTTATAAGATTCGACACCCACTTCGCAGGAATACGGGATTTCGTCGGCGTACAGCAGGAAAATTTGTTCCCGGATGATCTCGCTCACAAAAAATCGCTCGGGCCGGTCGGTCAGCTGATCCTCCGGGAAATAGGCCGGTCCCTCGGGTAAAAAGGAAAGTATTTTTTGCAGTAGTTCGGCCGTGTTTTCACCTTTCAGCGCGGAAATGGCGATGTAATCGGCCAGGGGCAGGCGTTTTTTCCACCAGTTCAGGGCATCCTGAATTCGCTGTTCGTGCACCAGGTCTTTTTTGTTCAGCACGAGCAAAACCGGCGCCGTCGCTTTTTGTAACATGCCAGGCAGCGGGTTATCTTCTTCCAGCTCCTCGGTAAGATCGAATACGAGCAACAGGAGATCGGCGTCTTCGAGGGTGCCCTCCACGAAGCGGTTCATTGCCCGGTGCATCTTGTAGGCCGGTTGGCGCACGTAGCCGGGCGTGTCGGAAAAGACCAGCTGAAAATCTTCGCCGCTGAGAATGCCGAGAATGCGGTGGCGGGTGGTTTGCGGCTTGTGCGTGACGATGCTCATGCGTTCGCCAACGAGGGCGTTCATCAGGGTGGATTTACCGGCGTTGGGGCGGCCAATGATGTTGACGAAACCGGAGCGGAAGGGTGGAGCGGAGGGCGGTGCAGCGTTGGAAGGCATGTTTATTTTTATGCAAACATAGCGGATGAATTTTTGAAAAAACATTTATCCGGCCAAACGCCGCACCCGGCCGCTGACCATCGCTTCTATCAGGGAAAAAACCATCTGCGGTTTCTGGCTGCGCCACAACAAATCATTGTACTCTTCCCCGAAATTGAGATAATGGTGCAGCCGCGATTCGTGCATTTCCTGTTCGACGTGCAGCCGGGTGTTGGTCAGCGCGATCCAGCCGCCTTCTTCGTGCACTTCTTCCGCCCATTCGGCGTAATAATCGTCGTCGGCGCCGTGGAAATTCAGCACATTATCGCAAAAAAAGACAAATTTATGGATGCCCTCCCGAATCAGCGCATCCCCGATCTCGCGTTTCAGAAACATGATATCGTTGTGCAGGGTGTCGTTCCATTCGCCGATGAGTTCGATCAGGGCATATCCCTGCCCGTAATCGGCAAAAAGTATTTTGGCATACAAGGTGGACGACCCGAATTCGTCCCACTGGGGATGCAGGTAAAAATTATACAGCTTGTTGTTAAAATAAAATTCGCTGTATTTGCGCCCGTAAAACGGGGATCGCGCATCTTCCGATGCCACGTAAAGATCACGCCAACGAAAATGCGGTTCAATATCGTGCATAACAGTCCAAAATCCGGATGCAAAAATAAGGGGTCGGGTTTAAACCGGAAACATGGAAAAACATAAACAACATATTTTCAAAATTGTGCTGACCGGACCGGAGTCGACGGGTAAAACGGCGCTGGCAACCACCCTGGCCGGGGCGCTGCGCACGGTTTGGGCGCCGGAGTTCGCCCGTTTTTATCTGTCGCATTTGGGGCGGGGTTACACGCGGGAAGATTTACAGGCGATTGGCCGGGGCCAGTGGCTCTGGGAGCAATGGTATGGTGGGCAGGCCGGGCAGTTTTTGGTTTGCGATACCGACTGGACAGTGCTTCAGGTTTGGGAGCATTACCGGTTTGAAGGCCCCCGGTATAGATTTCCGAAGGTTGAAAAACTTCGGAAATCTCAAGGCTCCGCCTGGCATTGGCAAAAGGGATACGGACCGGCCGTGCCTGCCGATCTGTACCTGCTTTGCGCCCCCGATTTTGCGCCCGAACCCGATCCGTTGCGCGAAAATCCTGACGAGCGGGAAATTCTTTTTGATTGGTATGAGCAGTTGTTACAGGATACCGGCGCGAATTATATGATCCTCCGGGGCGGGCATGATGTCCGCCTGGAACAAACCATTGCCCGTTTACGGAAAATTTTTGGAGATTTGCCGGTATAAACTCATCGGGGTGCCCTATCGGGCTGAGATTACACCCTTCGAACCTGCCCGGGTAATGCCGGGAAGGGAATGAGCGGGTTAGTGACATCACCACGTTGCCGAAGCCCCTTCGGTAACGGATGTTTCACTTAATTTTTCACTTCATGTTCAGGATCAATTTAAACAGGCAACACGGGAGCCCCGGCGCTTTGCTGTTCCTGTTGTGCTGTTCCGTTTTTCTTTCGGCCCAAAATTCCGGTTCCCGGCCCGATTCGCTGCTGTTGCGCACCGTGGTGATCCAGGCCACCCGCACCGGCGAACGCTCGCCGGTGCCGCACACCAATTTCGGGGCTGAAAAACTGGCCAAAACGTACCAGGCTCAGGATGTACCGTTTTTACTGACCAGTGTGCCATCGTTGGTAGAAAGTTCCGACGCCGGCACGGGCATCGGCTACACGGGCATGCGCATCAGGGGCAGCGACCCTACGCGCATCAACGTGACGATCAACGGCGTGCCGCTCAACGACGCGGAAAGCCAGGGCGTGTTTTGGGTCGATCTGCCCGACCTGGCTGCCTCGGCGGCGGAAATACAGGTGCAGCGCGGCGTGGGCAGCAGCACCAACGGCGCCGGGGCTTTTGGCGCCACGGTCAACCTCGACCTTTCGCGGGTGAGCGCGGAGCCTTTTGCCGTCGTCACCAACTCGTTAGGGTCGTTTTCCACCCGGAAACATTCCGCCCTGCTGGGCACGGGCCTGCTCGGCGGCAAAGTGGCCTTTACCGGTCGATTGTCGCAAATCGTTTCCGACGGTTACGTCGACCGGGCCTCGGCCAACCTGCGTTCCTACCACGTATCGGGCGCCTACATCGACGAGCGGCAATCGCTTTCGGGGCATATTCTTTCCGGAAAAGAAGTCACTTACCAAGCCTGGAACGGCCTGCCTGCCCAATACCTCGGCATCGACAGCCTGCGCAGATTCAATACGGCCGGCACTGAGCGGCCTGGGGGGGCGTACCCCGACGAGGTGGACGACTACACCCAACGGCATTTCCTGCTGCATTATAAGCGCCTGTTCAACCGGGGCTGGAGCCTGCAACTGAACGGCCATTATACCCGCGGTTTCGGTTTTTACGAACAGTATAAAGCGGGTCAAACACTGGAAAACTACAACCTGCGTCCTGTTGTCCTCGGCGACACCATGCTGACGGAAACCGACCTGGTGCGCCGGCGCTGGCTGGACAATCATTTTTACGGGGGCACCTTCGCCCTGCGCTGGTCGCCAATGCTGAATCCGCCGCAGCTGACGGCGCCGCCGCTGCTTTTACTGGGCGGCGCCCTGAGCCGGTACGAGGGGCAACACTTTGGCGAGGTGATCTGGGCAAACTTTGGGGCGCCGAAAGATTTCCGGTACTATGACAACGACGCGGACAAACGCGACGCCAATCTTTTTGGGAAAATAGAACTTCATTTCCGGCGGGGATGGTCCACTTTTATCGATCTGCAATTCAGACACGTTCAGTATGAATTCCTGGGTTTCGACAACGACCAAAATAACGTGACCCAAACAGCGGCACTGCCGTTTTTTAACCCAAAGGCCGGTGTGAACTGGCAATTCAGTCCGGGCTGGAACGCCTACACTTTCTTTGGGGTGGGGAACCGCGAACCCAACCGCGACGATTACACGCAATCCACCCCGGACAGCCGGCCAAAAGCCGAGCGTTTGTACGATTGGGAGGGGGGCGTCCGGACGACCCGTCCGGACTGGCAGGCCTCGGCCAATCTTTTTTACATGCGATACCGCGACCAATTGGTACTCGACGGACGCATCAACGACGTGGGGGCGTATATCCGCACCAACGTGCCGCGCAGCTATCGGGCCGGCCTGGAACTGGAAGCCAGCGGCAGCTTGTTCGGGCGACTGCAAGTCGGCGGCAATATTGCCCTGAGCAAAAACCGCGTCCCCGAATTTGTAGAATACCTCGACAACTGGGATACCGGCGAACAAAACGCCGTAACGTACCGCAATACCAGCCTGGCTTTTTCCCCCGAGCTCATCGCGCGGGGCGAGATCACCTGGAATATTTTACAACAACCGGATAAACAGACCTTTTCCGTTTCCCTGAGCGGCAAATACGTGGGTAAACAATACCTGGACAACACTTCCAACGACAATACCGCCTTGCCGGCGTACTTCTTTTCCGATTTGCGGTTCAACTACGACCTGCATGAAGTGATTGGCCGGCAGATCAGCCTGATTGTCGCGCTCAACAATGTAGGGAATGCGCGTTTTGTGTCCAATGGCTGGGTATATCGTTATATTTCGGAAGGATACGACGACCGGCCTTACAACGCCTATACCCGCTCGGAAGGGAACGGGGTGTACCACCAGGCGGGGTTTTTCCCGCAGGCGGGGGTGAATGTGATGGCTACGTTGGTGGTGAAAATTTGATTAACGGTTTGTTTCACCTGGACGGTAAAATCAAAGACTGACCCGGCCGGAGTTGCGCGTCTATGGGTATTTTATTCAGCGACGCCAGCACCTGCGGGTTGGTTTTTGTCCTTATCGCGAAGGAAACCAATGATTCTGCTTTTTGAATCAGGTATGGAGTAGGTTTCAGCGGGTCGGGGGCATTGGGGTCGTGCAGACTTGCACCGGACATCGGACTAACTGGCGGGATTTCTAATATGGTGTTTTTTTTACCTTCAGGTCTTACGTATCCGGATAATAATAGTTCAACACGCATACATTTTTTAAGTATTCCGGACGACTTGATATTGTTGATTTTTTTCAGGTCTTCTTCGGGTATTCCGTATCTTTTTGCAATACTTGCCAGTGTTTCGCCCGATTGAACGATGTGATACCCCAAGCCGGATTTTTCGGCGCAATCGGACGGCGGGGGTAGCGTCGTTGTACTTGGCGAGGAATAGCTATGGGGTAAAGCCCGGATTTCGTCATAGTAAGCAGGTTGAGTGTTGGTAACCGGCGTCTGAGATTGAGATGTTGTAGCCCGGTAGGCTGTATTCCCCCAATAAACATCCTGCCGTCTGGCCACGGGGAGCGAAGTGATGGATCGCGGGGATTGATCCGATATGGCGCTGTAAGTTATGGGAGCAGCCGAAGCATCCGATGGTTTACGCAGCCGTATCTTTTGACACACTTCGATCTGGTCGGGGTTTCCAATATTATTCCAGCTGATCAGGGATTGGATGGAGAT
>CALEYM010000609.1 GCA_937926185.1 uncultured Bacteroidota bacterium
GAAACAACATTATTTATGCATCGTCTAACATATCGGCCATTGAGGCAAATAATATATTATTAAAAAATAATTATTATGATAATACGCAAAACGCAATCTATATAAGCTCCTATATTCAGTTTAGGGGGGAAAATATTACATTTAGTGATAGCAATCTTTTTTTTGTTATTATGCCTCATTCAGAAGATATAAAGCCAGAACCAATAATAATAAACAACAGCATTCTAAATAAGACCAAGTTGCTTGCTTCAAAAGATGGAGGCAAGGCCAACCTGAACCTCACCCTCTCCCACACAGCCTTGCACAACACGGCCTTTAGCTGCGCCGACCTGCCGCCCGGCGTCTGCGGGCCGGGTATGATCGAAGGGGTGGAGCCGATGTTCGTCAATCCCGATTCCGGCGATTTCCGCCTCCAGCCCTGCTCCCCGCTGGTGAATGCCGGCAACAACGCCCTCGTCAGTCAGCTCAACATCACCGACCTGGCCGGTAATCCGCGCATAGCCGGTGGAACAGTCGATATGGGCGCCTACGAGACTCCCACACCTACCCTCGCCGCCGAACCCGCCATCACCCCCGCTTGTCCGGGCACGAACTCCGGCGCCGCTGTCATCGAAACCCAAAACGGCTGCCCGCCTTACCACTATGCCTGGACTTCGGCCGCGGGCGGCGGCGGCGATAACCTGGAGGGTCTGCCCGCCGGCGACTATACCCTCACCATCACCGATGCGCGGGGGACGGCTTTTACCCTGACCTTCTCCATCCCGCCCGGAAACGACAATGACCTGGCGTTCCAGGCCGGGGCCGTCATTTGCGGCGATACCGCCGGCGGCAGCGCGCGGGTCGTCCCGCTCAACGCCCAGCCGCCCTACGCCTACCTGTGGAGCAACGGCGCCGCCGACAGCCTGCTGCGAGGGCTGGCCGCCGGTCACTACCTCGTCACCGTCACCGATGCCCTGGGCTGCAGCGCTGCCGGCGCGGTCGAAGTGCCCCGTTCGGGCAGCCTCGACGTTCAGTTGCTCATAGACCCCATCACTTGTCCCGGCGATGCCGACGGCAGCCTTACCGTGCTGCCCAACAACGGCAAGGCCCCATTCGCGTGGGCTTGGGAAAATGGCCCTGCCGGACCTACCCATGCCCCGTTGGGCCCCGGCACGTACCTGGGTACGCTTACCGACGCCCTGGGATGCCATATCAGCTGGATACTGCCTTTATCCGATCCGCAGCCTATCTCCTTCCAGGTAGCGGTCGTCCCGGCATCTGGTCCGACCGCGCCCGACGGGGCTGCCGTGCTGGATGGTCTGGGCGGCGGAACTCCACCCCTCCTCGTTTTGTGGAGCAACGGCGCGGCGGGCCTTGCCACCGACAGCCTCGCGCCGGGACTGTATTCCGTCACCGTGAGCGATGCCAATGGCTGTCAAAAAACGGCGTCCTTCGAGGTGCCGTTCTCGGTCGGAGCGGACGGGCAACTCCCCATGCAGGAGCGGGTAAGGCTGTTCCCCAACCCAGCCCAAGCCCGGGCCACCGTGCTGACCGACGACAGGGTGGAGCCGTTCCGCTTGCGGGTATACGACGCGCGGGGCCGTTTGCAATTGGACGCCCCGTCGGGCACAAGCAGTTTCGACGTGCGCGACTGGCCGGCGGGCATATACCGGGTAGAGGTTTGGATGGGAGATGCGCTCGCAGCGGTAAAAAAACTGGCTGTAATGAGGTTCAATTGAGGGTGCGGTTTTTAACACATTGTAATGGTAAATTTCATTGGAGTTACTGTCCGCCTCCGCACACTCTCTTTGTTCGAAAACGAACAGGATGAGCAAATGCCAGATATGCAATATGCTGAAAGCCAACGCTATACCCACCTGGCACACCAATTGAAGCCACCCACGTGCACCAACAACATCCCGGCTATGATTCAAAACTACGTCAAGATCACCCTGCGCAACCTGCGTAAAAACCCGCTTACTACCGGATTGAACGTCGCCGGTCTGGCCTTGGGTATTGCCGTTTGCCTGTTCGTCGGCCTGTGGATGCAGCGGGAACTGAGTTACGACAATTTCCACCCCAACGTCGACCGTATTTTCCGGATCGTCAATACGTTTAAAAGCGAAAGCGAATCGTTCTCGCAGGCGCCTTCCGGCCCGGCCTTGGGCGCGCGCCTGCCGGCTGAACTGCCGGAGATCGAGGCCGGCTGCCGGTATTTCGACGGCTCCGACCGGCTGAGCGCGGGCGACAAGCATTTTTTTGAAGACGAAATCCTGATCGCCGATTCCAATTTTTTCCAGTTTTTTCATTTCCCCCTGCTGAAAGGCGATCCGGCCCGGGCACTTGCCGACATGAGCAGCATCGTGCTGACCGAATCGATGGCCAAAAAATATTTCGGCAATGCCGACCCCATTGGTCAAACGCTCAGTTACGGTACGCGAAGCCTGCTGAAGGTCAGCGGTATCGCCGCCGACCCACCGGTCAATTCGCAGATACAATTCACGGCCGTCATCCCCATGCGTTTTTTGCACCACTGGGCGGCGGAGAACTGGGGCGATTTTAAGATCGACGACCAATGGGTGGGCGGATGGATGTACACTTTCGTGCGGCTGCGCGACGCGGCGGAGTGGAAAGACGCCGAGCGTCATGTGAACGCCGCGGTAGAAAAACACTCCAAAAAAGACTGGGACGAAAATAAAATGAAGTACACCTACGCGCTCCAGCCCATGCGCGACATACACCTCCACTCCAACCTGCGCTACGACGTGCCTACCAACGGCAGCATGTCACGGGTGTGGATGTTCGGCACGGTGGGCTTGGTGGTGTTGCTGCTGGCCTGCATCAATTACATGAATCTCGCCACGGCCGGGGCGCTGAAGCGGGCCAAAGAAACCGGTGTCCGCAAGGTAGTCGGCGCCCGGCGCAGCGAGCTGATCCGGCAGTTCCTGACCGATTCGATTTTGCTCAGCCTGCTGGCCACGGCGCTTGGCGCGGTGTTGTTCCAGATGTTTCTGCCGGCGTTTTCCGCGCTCACCGGACAACCCTACTCACCGGAACTGTCGCCGGAAAATATCGGGTTACTGGTGGGTTTCGGCCTGCTTACGGGCGTCGTATCGGGTCTTTACCCGGCCTTCGTGTTATCGGCCTTCAAACCGGCCGCTACCCTGAAAGGGGCCTTTCAACATTCGCCCCGGGGCCACTGGATGCGCAAAAGCCTGGTGGTGTTCCAATTCGCTTCCACGGCGGCGCTGCTGGTGGGTATTCTGGTCATCCGGCAACAAATGGCGTTTATACAAACCAAAGGGCTGGGTTACAGCGGCGACGCGGTGCTGGAGGTAAATTACCGGGGCGCCACGAAAGTGGATCAGGGTTTCGGCGCCCTGCGCAACGAATTGCTGAAGGAACCCACGATCAAAAATGTGTCGATGCATACCCGGAACGTGGTGGGCGGCGTGGGCAACGGCTGGACCACCACCGAAGACCTGAACGGACGGGAAATTTCCACCAGCGCCTACGCTTTTGAAGCCGACCCCGATTATTTCGATACCTACGGCATGCAACTGGCAGCCGGACGTTTTTTCTCCAAAGACAACCCGACCGATACCGCGAAAGCTATTCTGGTGAACGAAGCGGCGGTGCGCACGTTCGGCTGGCAAAAAGCGGAAAATGCCATTGGCAAACGTTTTGGTAAAGGCGCCGATGAAAAACGGGTGATCGGGGTGGTCAAAGATTTTCATTTCGAGAGTTTGCACAAACCGGTGGAGCCGCTCGTGATCCATTTTGCCCGGGGCGGCGTGCGCGTGTCGCTGCGTATCGATCAGGCCAATGCCAAAACGGCCATCCACCACCTGGAAATCTGCTGGAAAAAAATGTTCCCGGAAATTCCGCTGGATTACGCTTTCGTGGATGAAAAAGTAGCCAAACAATACGGCAACGAACGCACCGCCGAAACCTTGTTCCTGTTATTTTCCGGACTGTCATTGTTCATTGCCTGCCTGGGCCTGTTCGGCCTGATTTATTTCGCAGTGCAACAGCGCAACAAAGAGATCGGCATTCGAAAGGTGCTGGGCGCCAGCGTGACGGGTATCGTGGGCTTGTTGTCGAAGGAATTTCTGACCCTCGTCGTTGCCTCGCTGATTATCGCGGCGCCGGTTGCCTGGTACGTGATGCAACGCTGGTTGCAGGGTTTTGCTTACCGCATCGAGATACCGCTCTGGGCGTTCTTGGCCGCCGGAGCGGTCGCCGTGGCTGTTGCTTTTCTGACCCTGAGTTTGCAAAGCTTAAAAGCGGCGCTGGCCAATCCGGCGCGGTCGCTGAGAAGCGAGTAATTCCATTATCAATTATATCCGCTTATGCTACGCCATCACCTTTCCTTCGCTTTTCGTGCCCTGCGCCGCGACCGTATTTACTCCGCGCTCAACCTGCTGGGTCTGGCTACCGGCCTGGCCGCTGCCCTGCTCGTGTTGTTGTGGGTACAGGACGAACTTACCTTTGACCGTTTTCACCGGCAGGGGAAAAACATTTACCGGGTGCTGACCAACTGGGATTTCGGCGGAAAACGGGAGTGGACAGAAACCACGCCGGCCGGACTGGGCCCTGCTGCCAAGGCCGAATTGCCCGAAATACAGGAAGCCGTGCGTGTGTGGCGCCGGGGCACAAGCACCATCCGGATCGGCGCCACGCTGCTGGAAGCCGAAAATTTACTGATCGCAGACAATGCCTTTTTCGACCTGTTCGATTTCCCGCTCCTGCGCAGCGACGGCAGCAAACCGCTGCAAACGCCCAACGGTATCCTGCTCACCGAAACGCTCGCGCGCCAGATTTTTGCCGACGCCGACCCCTTGGGCAAAACCCTGCGATACGACAATAAAGTCGACCTCGTGGTGACGGGTATCCTGAAAGATCCGCCTTCCAATTCGAGCATACAGTTTTCCGGCCTGATCCCCTGGGAACCGGTGGCCAACCAACTGGTGGGCGATCCGAAACAGGCCTTTCATTGGGGCATGATGAGCTATACCACCTGGTTTTTGTTGCGCCCCGAAGCCGACCGCCTGAAACTCGCGCACCGGCTCGCCGCCCTGGTGGCCCGCCACCGGAATGACCCCGACGACGGCCAGTTCTGGTATGCCGTCCAGCCCCTGCAACAAGTGTACCTCGACTCCGGCATGATTGCCTGGGCCGACCGCGCCGGCGACCGCAACACCATCGCCGTGTTCGGACTGATCGGGCTGCTGATCCTCGCCATTGCGTGTATCAACTACGTCAACCTCGCCACGGCCCGGGCCTCCACACGGGCAAAGGAAGTAGGCGTGCGCAAAACGGTGGGCGCCGGGCGCGGCGAGCTGTTCGCGCAGTTTATGGCCGAATCGGCCCTGCTGATCCTGGCCGCCGCGGCGCTGGCCGTTGTGCTGGCGCAAATCGTGTTGCCGTTGTTCAACGAACTTTCGGGGAAAAATCTTGGCAGCGAACAATTGCTTCAACCCGCGGCGCTGCGGGTAATTGCCGGCGCCGCGCTGCTGGCCTTACTGTTGGCCGGCATTTACCCGGCCCTGCTGCTCACCCGTTTCAACCCGGTTTCCGTGTTGAGGGGGCAGTTTTTCGCCCTGGGCAAAGCGGGGAAAAGCACGGGAACCATGCTGCGCAAAACCCTTGTAACCGGGCAATTTGTGTTTTCGCTGGCCCTTATCAGCGGCGCTCTCGTTATTTCCCGGCAAATGTCTTTTTTGCGCAGCGCCAAGCCGGGTTACGACCGGCAAAACGTATTTGCCGTCAATTTTTACGGTAAAAAAGCGGACGCCGGCGCCGTCAAAAATGCCCTGCAGGGCAAAGCCGGCATAGCCGCCGTAACCATAAGCGACAACAATCTCGTCGAACTCGGCAGCCAAAACGGCGGTATGGATTGGGAGGGCAAAACACCGGAACAGGAAATGCCCATCTGGATGCTGGGTATAGACACCGAATTGCCCGCTTTCTTCGGCCTGCAACTAAAAGAAGGTCGCTGGTTCCGCCCCGAACTGAACGGCTGGGATACCACTTCTTTCGTCATCAACGAGGCCGCCGCCCGCGAAATGGGCCTGAAAGAAGGCGCAGCAGGAAAATGGGTCGATTTTAACGGCACGAAGGGCGTGATCGCCGGCGTAGCCAAAGATTTTCACTTTCGCTCCCTGCACGACGCCATCGAACCGCTCATTATATACCAAAATCCGGAGTGGACCGACGTTTTTTACGTCAAAACCGTGGCCGGGAAAACACCGGAGGCCATTGCCTCGGCGCAAGCCGTGTACGAACAGTTCAACCCGGACCAGGTATTCAAATACAAATTTCTGGACGAGCAATACGACCAACTGTACAAAACTGAGGCCCGGGTGGGTACGCTGTTCAACCTGTTCGCGGGTCTGGCCGTGCTGATATCCTGTCTTGGGCTGCTTGGGCTGGCCACTTTCGCGGCGCAACACCGCACAAAGGAAATCGGCATCCGGAAAGTACTCGGCGCTTCGGTCGCCTCGGTGGTCGGGTTGCTGACCAAAGATTTTATGAAACTGATCCTTGCAGCCTTCGTGGTTGCAACCCCCGTGGCATGGTATTTCATGGATCAATGGCTGCGCGACTTCGCCTATCGCATCGAGCTGCAATGGTGGATGTTTGCTCTGGCCGGCGCGGCAGCCCTGCTTCTCGCTTTCCTGACGATAGGGATGCAGGGTGTGAAGGCGGCGCTGGCAAATCCGGTGAAAGCATTGAGGAGTGAATGAAATGCGGCGGATGGCTGATGAAGATATTTGAAGAGATGCAACCTGAGTTTGGCGAACCCAAAAACTCAGGTAAATTTGTTATCTCTATGGATATTACTGAAATCTTCTATCCCCGCCACCGCGCCGAGTGGCGCGACTGGCTGGAAGCCCACCACCGCATTAAAACCGAGGTGTGGGTGCAAACTTATCGCAAAGCCAGCGGCAAACCTTCCGTCCCCTACGACGACATGGTGGAGGAGTGCCTCTGTTTCGGCTGGATCGACGGTACCGTCAAGAAATACGACGGGGAAAGTATGGTGCAGCGCATCACCCCGCGGCGGAAAAAAAGTTTCCTCTCGGAACTCAACCGCCAGCGCGTGTGGAAACTACAACAAAACGGCCTGATGACGCCCGCCGGCATCGAACCCATCCGCGAACAGATCGGCGCTCCCGACGAACCCTGGGAAATCCCCGCCTGGATTGAGGCGGAACTGCGGGCCGATCCCCTCGTCTGGGACAACTTTCAGCAGTTCCCGCATTTTTATAAAAGATTGAAAATCGGCTGGATCACCGAAATCCGGGGCATCAGCCGGCAGGATGAAGTCCGCAAACGGCTGGATTATCTGATCAAGATGACCCGGCAAGGGAAAATGTACGGGAGCATGCCGATCATTTAACGGTAAAGCTCTCCACCTGCAAATCGTCCACCAGCAATAATTTAAGGCTCCCGGCATTCCAGAAAAACACCTCGATACGGTCGAAAGGTTTTTTGGGCAATTTGGCATCTATGTATAATTCCCGCGTTTGTCCGCTGTCGAGCAGCCGGTAAATCCGGATCATGTTTTCTTTTACCCGTTGTCCCTTGTTGGAAAAACGCACCACCCATTGGGTCATTTTCCACACGTCCCATTCTTTTTGTTCGCAGCGGAATCGGGCTGTCGCCCGTATCCAACGCGCCTCGCCCTCGGGCAGGGGGATATTGAATACCGGCGAACTTTGCCGGGTTTCATCCAGGTACATTGAATTATTTCCAGCAATGGCCGGCACGGGGCAGCGTACCGAATCGGCTTCAAAATCATTCGAATAGAGCAATACCACGTTTTGCCGCTCGCTACGCACCTCGTCTTTGGTGTCGAGCAATTTAATGGCGTTTTTCTCCACTTCGCTTTTACCCAGTATTTTCCAGAAATACGCTTTGGTCATTTCGCCCACTTTCAGCAGTCCGCCTTTATGTGCGTGGTGCGTCAGCCAGAAATTATACCAGATCAGCAGCGCGGCAGTCACAAAAAACGACGCCTGAAAAACCCGTTTTTGCCGGAACGCCCACTCCACCAATGCCGCCAGCGCCAGCGCCCACACCGGGTAACTCTGTACCATGGCCCGTTGGCCCAGGCTGCCGCCGTACCACCAGATATCCCACGCAAAAGTGATATACATGTACAGGCAACAAAAGACCAGCGCCGCCGGCCACAATCGGGGCTGTTGCCGTGCAAAGGGTACAAACCC
>CALEYM010000610.1 GCA_937926185.1 uncultured Bacteroidota bacterium
AGCGCCGAATAGGGCGAGAAATCGGGTTTATCGGTAAAAAAATCGCTCAGGTCGGCGGCCGCGGCGTCGTACTGGTTGAGGTAGGGAATGCCGAGGATGTTCCAGAAGGTTTTGAAAATACTGCCGAAACTGGCGTGGGTGTGGCTCACGTGGTTGCGTTTGGCCCAGGGCGAGTACACCATCAGCAGGCTGCGGTGGGCGTCCACGTGGTCGCGGCCGTCCTGCGCGTCGTCTTCGGTGACCACGATGGCCATTTCTTTCCAGTAGGGCGTGCGCGACAGGAACTCGACGATACGACCCAGGGCCAGGTCGTTGTCGGCCATATAGCTTTCCCGGAAAGGGTAGCCCGCTTCGGGCCGTTCGCCGGCGCCGTGGTCGTTGGGCAGCAGGATGGTGAGTATACGCGGCATTTCCTTGCCGGTGTCCAGCCATTTTTCCTTAAATTCCGAGATGAACATATCGGCGCGGAACTGGTCGGGGATGGCCATGTTGTAGGTGGGGTAACGTTTCGAGGTGTTGGCGAAGAGGGGCGCGGGCACCGGGTAGTTGATGAGCACTTTTTGCCCGTAATATTTCATGGTGGAATCGGAGAGGTTGGAGGCCATTTCCGTGCCGAAGCCCCAGTTGTAAAACGATACGCCGTTACGCGCCAGGTGATCCCACATCGAGCCGGCTTCGTTGTAGTCTTCCGGGAAAATAGCGCCCGCCGCGCCCGTCCAGGCCCATTTGCCGGGCTCTTTGCTGTCGCTTTTAACGTTGCGCGAATCACCGTAGGCGGCGGGCACATTGGTTTCCACCCATTCGTTCGGGTAGGTATTCACGAGCCAGCGGTGCCCGTCGGCGCTGTGGTCGGCGTCCACGTAGAAGTTGTCGCTGACGCCGAAGCGTTGGGCCAGGGCGAGGTGGTTGGGCATAATGGTGGCGTTTTCCACGGTGGCGGTTTTCTTTTTGTTGCTGAAGGTTCGCCGGTACCCGTAGCGCGCGATTTCGGGGTCGCCCTTGCCGTTTTTCAGTTGCCCGAAGACCTCGTCGTAGGTGCGGTTTTCCTTGGAAATGAACACGATATGTTTGATGGGGCTTTTCTTTTCGCCGGGGAACAGGGGGACGGGGTTGTTTTTGCGGACGGCCAGCGCGGGGTCGCTGGTGGGCAGCACGCTGAAGTTGTTGTCCAGCGCCTGTTGCGTCCATTTGGGCAGTTCGGCGTCGGCCGGGATATCGAACACCGTCACCGAGCCGTGCATGAGGTGGCCCACGTAACTGCCTTCGGAGCCTTCTTTGAACGTGTAGCCGCCGTTCGGCCCACTGCCGTAGCCCTTGGCGTTGGCCACGATGAGTTTTTTGCCGTCGGGCGAAACGGCCAGTTTGGAGGGAAACCAGCCGACGGGCAAATAGCCGATGACCTGCGCTTCCGGCGACGCGATATCCACCACGGCCACAGCATTCAGCCCCGAGGCGGCCACGTACAGCCGTTTTTGATCGGGCGACAGGGCCAGGCCGAAGGGGATCACGCCCCGGTGCCGGGCCAGTTGGGGCAGGGGTTTGAGGAAAATGTTTTGCACCACGCGTCCCTGTGCCGGGTCGATCACCGACACGCAGTCGTTGTTGCCGTTGGTGGCAAATACGAAACGGTCGGTCGCGACCAGCGAATTGGGGCTCGCCCCGCCCACGGCCGGGATGCCGTCGATCTTTTCGCCGACCAGAAAACCGGTTTTGATCCGGTGCGTCACTTTTGGGGTTTGGCCGCCTACATCCACGGCCCACACGGAAAACGATTCCGGCGCATTGGGGTCGCCGAGGCCGGGCACTTCGATCTTGGCTGTCTTGTAGCCATCGCGCATTTCTTTTGAGCCGTAGGCGGAAGTTGCAAAATCGGCGCCCGCATTCTTCGTGCCGTCCGCGCTTTTGATGGGGCTGTACTCGAACATGCCGACGTTGGCCACGTACACCGCGCGCTCGTCGGGCGACAGGGTCACGCCGAACGGGTAACGTCCCACGGGCACGTAATGCAGTACGCGGCGGGAGCGCGTATCGGCTACCACGAGGCGGAAATTGCTCTGGTCGCACACGTACAGCGTGTGGCCGTCGCGGCTGAGGGCCAGGTCGCCGAGGTAGCCGTCGGGGTGACCGGGCTGCGCGCACAGGATGGAGTCGGTTTTGGCGCCCGTGCGCAGGTCGAAACGGAAAATTTTATTCGATTGCCCCCCGGCCACCCACACGCCGCGGTTGTCGGGCGTGATAGCCAGGCCCATGAACACGTCTTCGAGCAAATGGGGGTCGTTCAGGGCGCCCTCGGGCGCCTGCCGCACCCGGGGCTGCCCGGACGTTGGATTTTCCAAAATGGTAATGGAAAAAGGCCGGTTGCCCGAATTGGCCGTCACGGCCACCGAACCGTCGGGCGACAGGGCCAGGCCGAAAGGGTGGGGTGCGATGCGTACGGTATTGCCCATCGGTTTTACGATGCGGCCGTTGGGGATGATCGTTTCGCCGGCGGGATCGAGCCGGCAGTACCTGTCGCCGGCCGGCGGCTGAATGAGCCATTCGCGGAAGGGTTGAAGGGTTGTTTTAGTCGTTTGACAGGCGGCCAGCAGCAGTACGGCCGTAAGGATAGTCAAGAAAGGCGCTTTCATGTGTGATGCTTTGGGGGGCGAAGGTCAGCAACCCAAGCGACAGCTCTGACATTTTGAACGTGAAGTGTAGGTAAATTCACGTTTATTATTCCTGCCCGACAAACGTCTCGAAGTTCTCCCTGCTAATTAAGCTAACTTCGCTACCCGGGTAAGCTTCCAGAAAAGACTTCGGGAAGCGGGCCGGCTTGGAGGATTGCCATTTGAACTCGAATGCATGCAACTTACCGCCCGCATCTTCTATGTAGTCAATTTCCTGCTGGGTGGTAGTCCGCCAGAAATAGGTATTACAGAGATAGTCCGTATAGGCATTGCGTTTCATACGTTCTGCCAGCAGGAAGTTTTCCCAAAGCGCGCCCGTGTCGGTGCGCAGGGCAAGCGGCGAGAAGTTTTTAATGATCGAATTTCGGATACCATTGTCGAAAAAATAGATTTTCCGGCCTTTTCGGATTTCATTTCGGGCGTTTCGGCTGAGTGAGGGCAGACGAAACAGCACAAAAGATTGTTCAAGCAAGTCTATGTATTTTTCCACTGTAACCGGATCAGCGCCAATGAGTTGTGAAACCTCATTGTAACTGACTTCGCTACCCAACTGTAATGCCAGCGCTTGCAGGAGTTTTACCAAAAGTGAGGGCTTTTTGATTTGGTCGAGGGTAAGTATATCTTTGTACATTAGCCCGTCGCTCAGGTCGTTGAGCGTTTTTTGCGCCCGTTTGGGTTCCTGGTCTACTACTTCCGGGTAGTATCCGTACAGTATCCGGTGTTCGAGCAAGGAACGCTCTTTCAGGAAACCGTGGTGTCTGCTCATTTCCACGATGGAAAGCGGGTAGAGGGAGAATTCAAACTTCCTGCCTGTGAGACTTTCTTTGGTTTGTGAAGCAATATCGAGGGAAGACGAGCCTGTTACGAATAATTGCACCCGGGGCATTTGGTCGGTTATCAGTTTAAGCATCAGGCCTGCATTGGTGAAACGCTGCGCCTCGTCCACCACCACTACCTCGTTTTGCCCCACAATGGCCTGCAAGCGGGCTAAGGAGATGTTGTCTAGCAGGACACGGGCCTCCGGATCATCGCCCGTTATCCAAAGGGTTTTCCGGTCGAGGCTTTGTGTGATATGACGCACAAGAGTGGTTTTGC
>CALEYM010000611.1 GCA_937926185.1 uncultured Bacteroidota bacterium
GGGAGGCCTGTCCCGTACCGCAGGTCGGGGGGTCGGGGGTGGGGTTTCACGGGCAGGATGGAATATTTAATTCAGCATAATTTGCTCTAAAAACCTTAAGTCAACGGCATTGCCCTGAAGGGGAGTTGATGGCGGGGTAAGGGTAGGATTTTCACTAAACCAGTTATTGAATCTCCCTTTACCCCGCGATCAACTCCCCTTTAGAGGTTGGGGGAGGCCGCTCAAAATACCAACAACCGTCCACCTCAGATGAAAAAACGATACTTAGTCACCTCCGCCCTGCCCTACGCCAACGGCCCGCTGCACATCGGCCACCTGGCCGGGGCCTACCTGCCCGCCGACATCTACGTGCGTTACCTGCGGCTGATGGGCAAAGACGTGGTGTTCGTGTGCGGCTCCGACGAACACGGCGCGGCCATCACCGTACGCGCCCGCAAGGAGGGTGTCACCCCGCGCGAAATCGTGGATAAATACCACGCGATCATCCGCGATGCCTTTCAAAAGATCGGCATCGCGTTCGACATTTACCACCGCACCAGCGAGCCGCTGCACCATGAAACATCCCAGGATTTTTTCCGCAAACTGCTCGAAAACGGCCAGTTCGAAGAAAAAGAAAGCGACCAGTACTTCGACGAAACCGCCGGACAATTCCTGGCCGACCGCTACATCGTGGGAACCTGCCCGGTGTGCAGCAACCCCGACGCCTACGGCGACCAGTGCGAAAAATGCGGCTCCACGCTCAGCCCCACCCAACTCATCAACCCCCGTTCCACCCTCAGCGGTTCGGCGCCGGTAATGCGCCCGACTTCCCACTGGTACCTCAAACTCGACGAACACGAAAACTGGCTGCGCGAATGGATCAACACGGGCAAGGCCGACGGCAAACAACTGCACGAACCCGCGGAGTGGAAAAACCACGTGATCGGTCAGTGCAATTCCTGGCTCGACCAGGGCCTGCAACCCCGCGCCATGACCCGCGACCTCGACTGGGGCGTGGACGTGCCGCACGAAATACCGCACTCGGCCGGCAAAAAACTCTACGTCTGGCTCGACGCGCCCATCGGCTATATCTCCGCCACCAAACAATGGGCCCTCGACCGCGGCGTGGACTGGGAGCCCTACTGGAAAGACAACGACACCGCGCTGATCCACTTCATCGGCAAAGACAATATCGTGTTTCACTGCCTGATCTTCCCGGCTATCCTGAAAGCGCACGGCGGGTTTATCCTGCCGGTGAACGTACCGGCAAACCAGTTTTTAAACCTGGAAGGCGCCAAACTGTCCACCTCCCGCAACTGGGCCGTGTGGGTGCACGAATACGTGGCCGAACTGCCGGGCCGCGAAGACGAACTCCGGTACAACATGATCAAAAACATGCCGGAACAGCGCGACAGTGAATTCACCTGGAAGGGATTCCAGGAGTCGACCAACACCGAACTGGTGGGCAATCTCGCGGGTTTCGTACACCGCGTGATGGTGCTGACGCACAAAAATTATACCGGCGTGATACCGGCTATCGACGCCAGCCGGGAATTCAAAAGCGGCTGGGACGCCGACACCATTTCCACTTACGACCAGGAACTGCACCTGTTGCACCACAAACTGGAGGAAATGGGTCGTGAAATTGAACATTTCAATTTCCGCGATGCGCTGCGCATCCTGATGGAAATTTCCAGCGCGGGCAATGCCCTGTTGCAGTTCAACGAACCCTGGAAAATCGCCGGCAGCGACCCCGAACTGGTAAAAGTGGTGCTCAACCTGGGCTTGCAATACGTGGCCGCCCTGTCGGTAGCCATGCGGCCTTTCCTGCCCTTCTCGGCTGACCGCCTGCGCGGACTGCTGAATCTGCCGGCCCTGCGCGACGAACGCGAATTGCTCGACGCGCTCAACGAGCTGGCCGAGGGTAACCCCATCCTGCGGCCCAACCACGCCCTGAATCCGGCCGAACACCTGTTTACCCGCGTGCCGGACGAGGTGATCGCCGCGCAAATTCAAAAACTCAAAGCCGCGGAACAAGCCAACCAACAAACGGCTCCGGCCGAACCCGCTTCAACAAAAATGACTTACGCGCCTGTAAAAGAACTCATCTCCTACGACGATTTCGCCCAACTCGACATCCGCACCGGCACCATCCTGGAGGCCTCCAAAGTGGAAAAAGCGGATAAACTGCTGAAACTCACGGTCGATCTGGGTTTCGAACAACGCACCATCGTGTCGGGCATCGCCCAGCACTACCAGCCCGAAGCCATCGTGGGCCGGCAGGTGATCGTACTGGCCAACCTCGCGCCCCGCACCATGCGCGGCATCGAGTCGCAGGGCATGATCCTGTTGGCCGAGGATGCGGAAGGTAAGCTCAGTTTCGTCAGTCCGGAAACGGGGTGGCCGGATGGGGGAGAGGTAAAGTGATTTACGATTTGCGGGCCCTCAGTCAGGTTTGAACTGTTTTCAGCTTATAAAGACACGGTATACAGTGCCACGGTATTCTGTTTGCCCCTGAGGGGCATATCGCCTATTTTTTGGGGTGTAAAGCCGTTTAGTGGCGGGATGAGCCGTTCGAGCAAAACTTTTGAAAACAGAATATTCACCCCCAGGTCGTTGCATTTGCTTTGAATGCGGGCGGTGGTGTTCAGCACGTCGCCTGAAAAAGCGATGTCTCTTTTTACTACGCCGATTTCGCCGGCCATCACATAACCGGTGTGAACGCCGGCTTTGAATTCGGGAATCAGACCGTATTTTTTTTGATATTCGGGCGCTTTCCGGCGAAGCGTTTTTTGTACTTCAAAAAAACAATTCAGACAGTTGGCCTGCGACAAACCGTGTTTCATCTTCCAGCTGATAATAATTTCATCGCCGACGTACTGATAGATTTCGCCTTTGGAATAAATGATTGGCGCCGTGACGTCGTTAAAGACATCCTGTACCAGGTTAAAGTATTTTTCTTCACCCAGTTGTTCGGCGATAGCCGTGGAGGAGCGCATGTCGAGAAACATAAAAATACGCTCTTCGCGGCGCGGGTGGAAATAACGGCCCAGCAAAAAATCCCTGAAGACGCTCGGACCGTATTTGTCATTTACCTGCAATACGATCAGCGTAGCGAGTACCACCAGCAGCCAGAACAAATAACTGGAAGGCAACTCCGCCTCCTGCATGAGATGATCGATAACAGCGCCGGCAACTTTTGGATGGAATAGCGGAAGATCGGTTTCGAAATAATACGTCAGGAGTCCACTCCAGAAAGCAACGATCAGATAAACTACCGAATATGATCCGATCATGCAAAGCAACATTTTACCATAAGTCATGCTTCTGAGCCACTTTTCCCAGAGAAATACGATCATACTGCCGCCCAGGACTCCGGCCATCAAACTGGTAAAAACATTGGTGGCAAGGTAATACGTAACCGGTTGATCCTGTGGGACGCAACTGAATTGTCTGAGAATGTTGTAGCCGAAATAGAACTGCAAAACAGAGACAAATATCCAGGCTACGATGATCCAGCTTAATTTATAGAATTGGCTTTTCAGCCGGGTGGCAGCGTATTTTTGCATATTCATTGAATTTGAACCGCTCCACAGGAGCGCAGTCGTTCGCCAAATATACGCTAAAGGTCCGTTATACGGTTTTTTGTGTTCAGTGGTGGGAATGACTTTCACTGCCGGAAGTTGCTGCCTACCAGATACATAAAACTGAAACCGCTCATTTTATTCGACTTACCCTCAATTCCTCGACGGAAAGATCCCCTGCAACGCGATCACGTAATTCACGCCCAGGTATGGCTGCCGGTTCTCGTGCGGCTGGCTGCCGCCCGTGTTCTGGGTGACGCCTGAATTGGAACTGCCCGTGGTTTGCTGGATTTTCGTTTGACTGGAACCGGTTTGTACCCGCACTGCTTCTCCCGAGGGTTGCTGGCCGGCATCCGAAAAGGCGTGGTTGTGCGCCGGCATTTGGCCGACGGTGAGCGTTACGGTTTCCTGGCCTCCCATTTCGCCCAGGTCGTAATTGGATAGTCCCGGCCCCTGGCCCTGACCGATGGGCGCCCGTCCGCGCAGGTCGGGCAGGGCGAAAGTGGTTTTGCCGTCGCCGCCGTAGGTGGTGCCGAGGATGGAGAACAGGGCCGTGTGTTGGGCGATCGGCAGCAGCCTGCCGTCGCAAAAGGCCCAGCCTTTCGGTTCGAAGTTGCCGGCAAAGAACATGATTTCCCCAATAAACGGTTCAGCGGCCACGGCAGATGCCCTTTGCGGTTTTTCAAAGGAGAAACCGAAAAGCATCAGCGCGCTCAATGCGGCGCCCAATAAGAATTGTTTCATTGAAAAGGAGTTGAACGATGAGAAAATGAAATTCTTCCTGCAGAACCTTCGCCACTTGTTCACTTATCCCGGTACGCCTGCCACATATACCACCCGATCGTACCGAAAACGCCCCCCAGAACGATCCACAAGAAACCCGGCCCCAGCGTTGCCCGGGCTGTTAAAGCCGCGTTGACAATCAGCCAGCAGAGGTAAACGAACATCCACGTAATTCCGGCTTTCAGCAATCGGATCAAACGGGTGGCCAGTTGGTACTGCCGCTCCGCGTTTTCAGGCGTGATCTTTACCGGATAATTAAAAATTTGCGGCTGGCGGTTGATGAGTGTCAGCGCAACATAAAGACCCAGCCCGATCAGCGGCAACAACCAGATGGTGACCTTAGGCCCGTAGTCGTCGGCCGCGCCGGCGGCGTTGAAGTGGGTGGGAATGGTGTCGGGCAAATCGCTGTAATACGCTGCCGGCACCGCCAGCAATACCAACAACCCGGCAGCGGCTACGCCTTCCAGGATACGGTCGGCAGGGGTTTGTTCCAGTTCAATTTTCTGTTGTTGTTCTTTTGCCATGGCGTACATTAGCAGTCTCTAAGTAATTCAAAGGTAGGTAAAAATCTTTTCTCCAACCCGACGTTTTGCTATTTCCAGCTATTCACAATCCCTGAAAACTCCCCATTTTTACACAAAATCCGGCATCACATGCTCAGCATACTTCGACAAATTCTGATCCACCGCTCATTGCTCACTGCCCATTGCCTGCTGCTCACTGCTTTCTGCCTGCTGCCTGCTGCCACCCGGGCGCAAACCACCTCCCAAACCTCCTTTGGCAAAAACCGGGTGCAGTATCACCGCCAGTTCGACGAGTGGATGCACTACGCAACGCCGTATTTCGACACCTACTGGTACGGCGACGCGCGCAACATCGCCCAATCGGCACTGCAAATGGCCGAATTTGATTTCGTCTACATCCGGCAAATGCTGGAACACCAGATGTCGGACAAGATCGAGTTGCTGGTGTTCAGCGACGTCACCGACCTGAAACAAAGCAATATCGGCGAAGACGAACTGTTCGTCATGCGGGCCGGCGAAACCAAGGTGATCGGCAATAAAATATTCGTGTATTTCAACGGCGACCACCGGCACTTGCGCACCCAGATACGCGAAGGCGCCGCTGGAGTGCTGATCAATTCCATGCTTTTTGGCGCCAATTTACAGGAAATCGTGCAAAATGCCGTACTCCTCAACCTTCCCGGCTGGTACACCGTGGGCCTCACGGCTTACTGCGGCGAAGACTGGAACACTACCCACGACAACCAACTGCGCGACCTGCTGCTGACAGGCAAATACGAAACTTTCGACAAGCTGGCCAAAGACTACCCCCGCCTCGCCGGTCACGTGTTCTGGTACTACATCGCCCTGCATTTCGGCAAAGGCACCATCAGCAACCTGCTCTACCTCACCCGCATCAACCGCAGCGTCGACGCCGGCTTTCTCTACGTGTTGGGCGGAGGATACCGGCGCACGACCGAATCCCTGATGGATTATTTCCGCAAACGGTACCGCGACGAAGTAAAAGGCATGAAAAAGCCGGAAGCCGCCGGTCAGATCAAATTTAAAAATAAAAAAGAACTGCCCCTTTCCCAACTCCGCGTCAGCCCCGACGGCAAACGCGTGGCCTGGGTCAGCAACGACATCGGAAAATGGCGCGTATGGGTGCAGGATATAAAAACCGGCGAACGCAAACGGATCATGAAAGGCGGCATCCGCAATGCCCTGCAGGCAACCGATTACAATTATCCCTTGCTGGCCTGGCACCCCGACAACCAACGCCTGGCCGTGTTGTCTGAACGCCGCGATGTCGCCCATTTCACCCTGGTCGACGTGAGCACCGGGAAAAAAGAACCGGCCATCCTCTCGCCCGAATATCAACGGGTGTACAGCATGGATTTTATCAACCCCATCGACCTGGTGTTTTCGGCCTGCGTAAAGGGTTATTCCGACCTGTTCATTTACCATACCATCAACCGGAATACCGAACGGCTTACCCAGGATTTCTGGGATGACCTCGACGCCAGCGTGGCCGTGTTGGACGGGCGAAAAGGCGTCCTGTTTGCCAGCAACAGGCTCACCGATACGCTCTCCCCCGAACGCCTCGACACTATTCTGCCCCTGGGCAAACTCGATGTTTTTTTCTACGACCTGGAAAAACGCGGCAATGAACTGATCCGGATCACGAACACCCCCTTGATCGACGAGCGACGGGCAATCGGGGTCGACAGCACCCATTTTACGTTCCTGAGCGATGAAAACGGCGTCGTGAACCGCCAGGCAGGCTATCTGGAAACATATACGGCTTATTATCAGGATATTATTTACCTGAAAGACGGGGTCGAAATCAAGGCGCTGAATATGCGGCAAAGCGGCGAATGGCCCCCGGAGCAGGCACTGTACTACCTCGCCCCGCTCGACACGGTGCTGTTGAACGTAGATTCGGCGCAAATCGACAGCATCCGCACTTTCCCGGTATTTAAAAAACGCCCCATCACCTGGAACCAATCCAACTACGACCGGAATATCCTCGACCAGCACCTGACGCCGCGAACGAAACGGCTCGTGGAAATGGTCAACCGGAACGGCAAAACGGAATTTTATGCCCGCACGGCTCACCCCGAAAACCGCGCCGCGGCCTGGATCACCCGCTATCGCGAACTCAGCCTGCGCGACGCCGGTTTGCCCGTGCCGGCTCAACCTTCACAAGGCGGCGACGGCACTGCCCGCCCACCCGGAGATGCGCCGGAACGAGACTCCCTCGACGGCGTTACCCTGCGCACTTTCACCGATACGCTCCAGCCGATGCAGCCCGGATGGTTGTTTCAGGTGCCCGAACGTCTGTTGATCTCCCTGCCCAGGCCGGCTGCCGAAACGCAACCGGCAGAAGAAACGCCGGAACCGGAAACAGCGCCGGAAAAAACCGAAGCGCCCGTTCAGCCGGCCGAAACCATGGAACCGGCGCCACAACGCCTCCGCCCCTTCGACCGGCCCGCTTTCGAACTGGGCCGCCAGAACGCCATCATCCGGTTCAACCCCTCCCGGATCGTGCCTTACCGCCTCCGCTTCCGTACCGATTTTATCTCCACCACCCTGGACAATAATTTGTTGTTTGAAGGGCTGGACAGTTATGCCGGAACGCCCGACGGCTTTACCACCCCTCCGCCGGGCGTCCTGTTGCGCGCCAATTTTAAAGACCTGCTGGAAGACTACGTCATCGAAGCGGGTTTCCGCCTGCCCACTACCTTCAACGGCGCGGAATATTACCTGTGGATGAACAACAAAAAACGCCGGCTCGACAAGCGGATATCCCTGTACCGCAAAACGGTGGTCAATTCGATCGACCGCCTCAACCAGCCGAATCCCCTGCAGATGCGCACCAATACGCTCATGGGCCAGTACGAAGTGCGTTACCCCCTCGACGCGTTCTTCAGCCTGCGCGCCATGGGTACCCTGCGGCAGGACAAGGCGATCATGCTCAGCACCAACCGCAATTCGCTCGAAACGCCCGATTTTTCCGAACAACGGATGGCCCTGCGCCTCTCCGCCGTGTACGACAACACCGTGGACGTAGACCTGAACCTGCGCACCGGCACCCGGGCCAAAATATTCGTGGAAGCCGTCAAACGGTTTGAATTCAACACCCAGCCCAAGTGGAGCCTGCGCTTCAACGACGGTTTTATGACCGTTGTCGGGCTCGATGCCCGGCACTACCAGCCGCTCGACCGGCGCTCCATCCTGGCCCTGCGCCTGGCCGGCGCCACCACTTTCGGCTCGGAACGCATTTTATACTTCCTCGGCGGCGTCGACAACTGGCTTTTCCCTTCCTTCAACAACTCGATACCGGTACCGCAGGGCGAAAACTTCGCCTATCAGACCCTCGCCGCCAACCTGCGCGGCTTTAAACAAAATATCCGCAACGGCAGCTCCTACGCCCTGCTGAACAGCGAACTGCGCGTTCCGATTTTTAAATATTTCTCCAATAAACCCGTGCTGGGCTCCTTCTGGCGCAATTTCCAACTGCTGGCTTTCTTCGACGTGGGCACCGCCTGGCAGGGCAACAACCCCTACCGCGGCGACAACCCGCTCAATACCGTTTACGTGTACAACCCGCCCACCGTGGCCGTCAAGGTCAATTATTTCCGCGACCCGCTGGTAGCAGGCTACGGCGTGGGCGTACGGGCGCCCATATTCGGCATGTACCTGCGCGTAGACTACGGCTGGGGCATCGAAACCCGCGTGGTGCAGGACCCCGTGCTGCATATCGCGCTGGGCACAGACTTTTGATTTACG
>CALEYM010000612.1 GCA_937926185.1 uncultured Bacteroidota bacterium
AGTTCGGGTAATTGGGGAGTTCAATCACTCAATCACTCAATCACTTAATCACTCAATCACTCAATGATAACCGCACCGAAAAACCGCCTTGCTGCAAATCCATCTTTTCCAAATTATCGCGGCGCCAAGCATGCCCGCCGCGGGCGCCACCATAAATATCCACATATTCCTGAAATTACCGGCCGCAACAGCCGAAGATATCGACCGGGCCGGATTCATCGATACACCCGACAAAGGGTCTTCAACAATAATGTACAACATCAGCAGGCTTCCTGCAAAAATGCCGGTGTAGGGGGCGGTTTTTTCAAAGTTACTCGAATACAACACCGTAAGCAGTAATCCGAACGAAATAACGAATTCAGCCACGAACGCCGCCGCGATGCCGGCCATGCCCGGTTGTGTTTGCACGTAATTGACTTCCGGGGCGCCGGCATAAGCGGGGAAAAACAGTTTGAACAACAACATGGCCGCTATCCCACCCGCGAACTGAGCCGAAATATACCAGAATGCGTCGTACCGGCTGATTTTTTTCAGATAAAAAAACGTGAGCGTCACGGCCGGATTCATGTGCGCGCCGGAGCGCCGGCCCCAGCCCGAGTAAATGAGACCGACCGCCGTCAGACCCATCGCCAAGCCCATCAGGCAACGCCGGAGCAATGGGTCGGCCACCGTCCGGCCGGTCAATCCGGCAAAAAAGGTGGCCGACGCCATGAACATACCCAGCGCCCAGGCTTCGATGAGATAGTTGGGCCAGTTGCTGCGGAGCGCCTGTATCATTACTTGGCCAGGATATTGGCCCAGAAATCATCCCCTTTTTTCATCAGGGTCTTTTCCGGGGTGGTTTTGAGTTCCTTTTCCCAGTTCGTCAGTGCGTTGGCGTAGAACGTCCTGAAAAACAATACGTTCCGGCCATTCACAATTTTGTAGCACTCCGGATTGATCTCTACCTTCTCGCCGCGCAGCGCCATGGCGTGGCCGCACCAGCCGCCCCACACGGGTTCGTATTTGGCCGGGTTGGTTTTAAATTCGGCCAGGTTGGCCGTGTTCGCAAAGCGGTAGATCACGCCGTCGTAATCGTAGGCGATTTCCGGTTTGCCTTTTTTCGGGCCGCCTTTGAAATACGACACCGGGTCGTAGCCGTCGATGGCCAGGCGTTCTTTGGTGAGGCGAAAGTGTTTGGTGCGCGCGTTCGGGCCGGCGTTGGCCGGTTCGTTTGCCGGCTGGAAACCGGATTGGAGCGCGACAAAAACAGCCATGCCGAGGGTAATTGCAAGTGAAAATTTCATGGTTATGTGTTTGTGTGTGAAAAGTTTATGAGGGGGGTTATGAGGGGTTATGAGGGGTTATGAGGGTTTATGAGGGTTTAGAGGGTTTAGAGGGTTTAGAGGGTTTAGAGGGTTTAGTTAGAAAAATACGGAGCTGATGGTTGCGTAGGGGAATACCGTTTTTTTCCGGCTTTTCCGAATCCGTTCCAGATCGGTGAGGGTTTTGATCAGCGCCCCGACCGACCAGGCCTGGTGGATGGTACCCTTGCCGCTCAGGGGCGTTTGCCCGTCAAATATTTCGGCGATGCCGAAGATGCAGCCTTGTTGGTAAAAGTGCTTTTTCAGCGGTTCCAGCAGTTGGAGCGCTTCCTGGCGGCTTTGCTCCGACCAGTCGTGCACTTTCAGCCAGGCCGTAATGTACTCGCCGAGCAGGAAGGGCCAAACCGTGCCCTGGTGGTAGGCCGTGTCGCGTTGCCAGGGGCTGCCGCCGTACTCCGGTTTGAAATCAGGGTGTCCGGGTGAAAGCGTGCGCAGGCCGTAAGGGGTGAGCAGATGTTCGCGTACGGTATCCACCACCTTTTTTTCGTCGGTTTTATCCAGCAGGGAAAAAGGCAGGCTGACCACGTATATCTGGTTGGGCCGGATGGAAACGTCCGGACCCTTATCCGTGACGACATCGTTTAACGAACCGTCGGGACGTTGAAAGTATTTTTTAAAATTTTGCAACAGCGCGTCGCCGACGGCCTGATATTTTGCAAATGGTTTACCCAACGTTCCGGCGAAATACTGGTAAATCCGCAAGGCATTGTACCACAGCGCCTGAATTTCTACCGGGCAGCCGTGCCTGGGCGTTACCACGTGGTCGCCCACGCGGGCGTCCATCCAGGTCAGTTGAGCCAACCCTTCGCCGCCGCTCAGGAAACCTTCCGGGGTCACGTGAATATTGTAGCGCGTGCCTGCCAGGTGATGGTTCAGGATGCCGGTCAGGGCATCGAAGCGGGCGGCCACGAATTCCTGGTCGCGGAACTTCTGGTAATACTCGTACAAGGCCACGAACAGCCACAGCGTGGCATCAATCGTGTTGTACTCGGGCGTTTCGCCCTGGTCGGGGAAACGGTTGGGCAACATACCCCGGTCGAGGTAGCGAAAAAAGGTGTCGAGGATGGAGCGCGAGACCTCCTGTTTACCCGCGGCAATGGCGAGTCCGTGCATGGCGATCATGGTGTCGCGCCCCCAATCGGTGAACCAGTGGTAGCCGGCCAGCAGGGAGTATCCTTCTGATATCTGCCCTGTTGCGTCGGTGACCGGGCGTTTGACGATAAACTGTTCGCCGGCAAGCATCAGGTCGCGCAAAAAGGAATCTGTTATTTCCGCCGGTACAATGCTATCCAGGCGCGCCAGTTCCGCGGCTTTTAAAACTTCAGGGTCTTTTTTCACCATGTTCTCGTCGGTGGAAAAAGTGAGGAAGACCTTCTGGCCTGGTTTCAGCAGTACGTCGACGTAGGCGACAGAAAAGCAGTCTTCCCGGTAATCCAGCCCGCGTTCGCGTTCACGCTCGTATTCAAAATTTTTGTACCAATTCCGCTGTTCCACAAATTCGCCGGCGCTGTAGTTGAAATACAGGGGCGGCGCGCCGTAATGGGCATACAGGGTGTAACAGCCGTTCTCCTGTTTCATCCAGTAGTCGAGGAATGAAGATTCGGCAGCCAGTGCGTGATAGTCGCGATGGATAAAAAGGGGCGTCAAACGGAGTTTGTAAGTAGAATCGCCGGTGTTTTCGTATTCCACCACCGCGGTATTGGAGCCGTGCACCATAAAAACGGTTTTCAGCAGGTGGTAGCCCCGGGCTTCAAACTTCATACGCGGCAGGGGTTTGCGCTCGAAAAACCGGAAGTATTGAAAGCCGTTGGGGTGCACCGCGCCGGGAAACTGATTGGACGAGAGCCCGAAGACGCAGTCGCGGTTGAATACGATACATTCCTCCACTTTCGATACCATGACGGTACGTTGAGTGGGTGGGTTTAGTGCAGCCACGAGCAGGCCGTGGTAACGGCGGGTATTGGCGCCTATCACCGTGGAAGACGCATAGCCGCCGATGCCGTTGGATACCAGCCACTCTTTGGCGCTGAGTTCGGCGAAATCCGGGGTGGGGTTGAGCGTAGATAACATAGAATTGTATTTGGATGGGTTGTGATTGGTTGGGCTGTCAGGGGTTGTGCAAAAAGTCGATGCACCGGAATTAGTTGATAACTTGGCCAAATATTATTCGATTCTCGTGCAGACTTTCCAGGTTTTTAAAACCTGGAAAGTCTAAAACCGCGACGCAATCAAACAATATTTCATTCAACAATTAAAACATCTTGATGCACGGACTTTTTGCACAACCCCTACACGGTAACCTCGTAGCCTCTTGATTCGCTTTTACCCGCCTTTTGATGTCGGATTGTCGAAGGTGCCAGACCCAGGTCGGTATCTACCGGCACTTCGGGAAAATACAGTTCCAACCCCATCCGGATCATGGCCAGGTGGTGGATGGCATGGTCGAAGGCGTATTGCAACTCGCGGCCCATACTCGACATATAGGCCGGGCGTTTATCGGCCCGGATGAACTCGCCGGAAAACGCGCTGTCGATCATCAGCCACTGGTGTTCGTCCTGTTGTTTTACGGTCGTCGCGATGAAATCCAGTACGGCCAGGGCAGCGCGGGGACATTCGCCCAATACGTTGTTTCGCTCGCGGCTGCCGTAATCCACCTGGGCTTTGAGTACGCCGTCGAACAGACAGGTGTAAAATTCCAGGATATGCCGGAAATGGTGTCCGACCGTACTACCACGAAACAAGGGCAGGGGCCGGGTGTAGACCTCTTTGGAAATATGTTCGAGCAGACCGGTCATTTGGGCGGCGATGAGGATTGTTCCCTGTTTGGCGTTCATAATGCGTGTGTTAAGCGTTAATTTTCAGATTGCGATACAAAGGTCGCCGCGTGCCGGGCGCTAAAAGTTTACGCAGGTTACATCTTGGAAAATAGTGGCTCTTTAACCGACCTCCCCGATCAGTTTCGCCACCACTCCCGTCCATCCTGTCTGGTGGCTGGCGCCGACGCCGCGGGCCGTATCGCCGTGGAAATATTCGTAGAACAACACCAGGTCGCGGAAATACGGGTCGCGGGCATAAATGTCATCTCCGCCGTTTACCGGCCGCCTGCCGCCGGCGCCGGGTTCGAAAACGGAGATCAGGCGGGCCGACAGGGCGTCCGCCGCTTCGTCGAGACAGAGCCAACGGCCCGAACCCGTGGGGAATTCGGCCTGGTAACTGGTTCCGTAAAAAGCGGAATATTCGCGTAAAGCTTTGATCAACAGGTAGTTCATCGGCATCCACACGGGGCCGCGCCAGTTGGAGTTGCCGCCAAACAGGCCGGAACTGCTCTCGCCGGGCTCATATTTCAGTCCAAATGCCTGTCCGTCGATATCGACGGAATAGCCCGCCTCATGTATTTTGGAAATCGAACGTATGCCGCCGGGCGACAGGAATTCCCGCTCGTCGAGCATGGCCTGCAACAACCGGCTCAGGCGGTCCTGCGGGATCAGCGATAACAGCAGGTCGCCGCCGACGGGGTCTTCCTCCAGCACGAGGTATTGCCCGTTGTCGGTCCGGTAGCGCTGGAACCAGCGCAGGCGCGCGGTGAAATCGGGCAGTTTTTCCAGGTATGTCTTGGGCAGGCGGTACACGGCAAACAGCGTGGACAGGCCTACCAGCGAGCGCACTTTCAGCGGCATGTAGCGTCCGTCGGCCAGGGCCAGGATGTCGTAAAAGAAACCCTCCTGTTCGTCCCAGGCCCCCGTCCAGTCGTGGCCGATGCGGTTCAGGCTTTCGGCGATGTATACGAAGTGTTCGAAGAATTTGGTGGCCACGTCTTCAAAAGTTGGGTCGTGCTGAGCGATTTCGAGGGCCATTTCGAGCATGTTGAGGCTGTACATGGCCATCCAGGCGGTTCCGTCGGCTTGTTCGAGGTAGCCGCCGCCGGGTATTTGGTTGGAGCGGTCGAAGACGCCGATGTTGTCGAGGCCCAGGAAACCGCCCTCGAAGACGTTGTTGCCTTTATGGTCTTTGCGGTTGACCCACCAGGTGAAATTGAGCAGCAGTTTTTGAAAAACCCGTTTCAGGAAATCGATGTCCCCGGCGCCGGTTTTGTCTTTTTCCATTTTATACACCTGCAGGCACGACCATGCGTGTACCGGCGGATTGACGTCGCCGAAAGCCCATTCGTAGGCCGGCAACTGGCCGTTGGGATGCATGTACCACTCGCGCAGGAAGAGAATCAACTGGTTTTTGGCGAATTGCGGGTCTGCCATGGCCAGCGGCACGCAATGGAAGGCCAGGTCCCAGGCGGCATACCAGGGGTATTCCCACTTGTCGGGCATAGAGATGATGTCTTCGTTGTTGAGGCTGCGCCAGTGGCTGTTGCGCCCGGTTTTGCGGCTTTCCGGTGGGGCGACCTGGCCGGGGTCGCCGTCGAGCCAGCGCGGCATGTCGATGTTGAAATACTGCTTCGACCACAGCATGCCGGCCAGGGCCTGGCGCTGGATGTTTTGCCGTTCGGGGTCGGAAATCCCGGCGGCAACACCGGCGTAAAATTCGTCGGCCTCTTTTTTCCGTTGTTTGAAAACCTTATCGAAATCCTTCCCCAATGGTGTTGTCAGGGCAGTTTTGGACAGGCGCAGGCGTAGTTCCACCGATCTACCCGCCTCCGCGGTAAAGTGGTACAGCGGGGCGAATTTGCTGCCTTCGGTTTTGCCTTCCAGCCAGGAAAAATCCCCGTTGACGACAGCGGTGTGGAAGGCGTCTTTTACGAAGGGCGTTTCGTTGGGTTGGCCCCAAAGGCGTTCGCGATTGTTTTCATTTTCCGTAAACAACAGGCGTCCGGGTGTTTCAAAATAAAAATGGTAATCCCCCATTTTCTCGTGTTGTAAAACGACTTCGCCGGCGCCGGATACGCCGATGCGCGGTTTTTCGTTCATCAGTCCGAACGACCACAGGTTGCGGAACCACAGGGTAGGCAGCAGCCAAAGGTCGGCTGTGTCGGCGCCGCGGTTGTGGACGGTGATCTTGATCAGCAGGTCGTCGGTGCCGGCTTTGGCGTATTCGGTGAATACGTCCCAGTATCGGTTGTCGTTGAAGATGCCGGTGTCCAAAATTTCGAACTCGGGCTCCTGGCGGCCGCGGCGGCGGTTCTCTTCCGCCAGCCAGGTATATGGAAACGCTGCCTGCGGGTATTTGTACAGGTGCCGCATGTAGGAATGCGTGGGAGTGCTGTCGAGGTAGTAATACAGTTCTTTGACGTCCTCGCCGTGGTTTCCCTC
>CALEYM010000613.1 GCA_937926185.1 uncultured Bacteroidota bacterium
GGAAAGACTATCACTGGGAAGACGGCGAAGAATTGTTCTACCAACTGGAAGGCGATATTCAGGTCAAGATCATCAACGCCGACGGCAAACCCGAAACAATCGATATCCGCGAAGGTGAAATGTTCCTGTTGCCCCCCCGCGTACCGCACTCCCCCCAGCGCCCGGCCAATACCGTGGGCCTGGTGCTGGAGCGTACGCGCCATGAGGGCGAGATCGACAAACTGATGTGGTTCTGCGAAAACTGCGGCGAAAAACTGTACGAAGCCGGCTTCCCGCTCAAAGACATTGGCACCCAGATCAAGGCCGCCATTCAGGCATACAAAGACGACCTGAACGCCCGTACCTGCAAACATTGCGGTACGGTGATGGAACTGTGATCCGGGCTACCTTCAACTATTTTCCTCTTTCCCCTGCCGGTTCTATGGCCAATCCCACCGATAAAATGCCCGGCAGCGAATCCCGGCGGGTGTATTGTTCAACGGTAATGACGTATTCGCCGGGTTGGTTAAAAAAAGCATTTTCCTGCAACATGGCCAGGTAGCGGCATTTATGGCGGGAACATTCCCCGTATGGGGCGCCCTGCGCATCGAACAGGTTGAAGGAAATTTGTTTGCTCAGGCGTTTGGCGTTGGGAAAACGGGTATGCAGTTTCAGATACAGGTTTTGTGTGGGAAAAGTATCCACGTATCCGAAATCGAGGTACAGGTTGTAGGTTTTGGCCGTATCGGTGATGGAGAACCGGAAATCCAGGGTGTCCTGATATGTCCATTGACCCTGCGGGATATCTTTTTTTTCTTCGAAGTGAAATTTGGACTGGCAGGCAGAGAGGAAGCCGAGGATAAGGGTAATAACCGCCATAACCGGCAAGTTTATACCAACTTTTGGATGATGGTCAGCTGCATGCTCCTTCATCAACTTAAGGGCTTGGGCGTGGCTCTTCGCCCTTGAAACCCCACCCCTTAAATTGACGGCTACAGGCCTGTCCCGTTCCGCCGCGGCGGGCGGGAGCGGGGTTTCACGATCTCCAAAAAAATCTATTTTTTTATCTAAAAAACTCATTTTCAATATTTTAAACTTGTTTATCTGAAACCGGTTTGCCGCCATTGCCTCCCCTTCAATTCTTCACAAACGCCGCCAGATCCGGATACTTTTTCAACAGCCCCACCGCCTCGGCACGCGATATGCGGACACCGTTGATATAGGCAGAGACGGCGGCGTCGGAAAAGCCCTGGTTTTGCAATTCGCGCCGGAGGGCTGCCGCGTCGCTGAATTTTCGGTACCAGCCCGCAGAATACCGGTAGGAACCGGCCCCCGGCTGGCTTTCGATCATCAGGTCGTTGAACATGCCGAGGGCATCGTTGGTCAGTATTTGGCGCGTGGTGACAGCCTCCACTTTGTAACTCAGTCCCTCGAACCGCTCCCGCACTTGTGGAGCGCCGCGTATGGCCATGTCTTCCGGCACGATCTGCGCTTGTATGGTCAGTTCCAGCGGCAACGGGCCTTCCGTGGCGGCGAGGTAAATTTCTATCCGGCGATTGAGGCGCTGGCCTACCGGGTTCGGAACGGCGTTCACCACATTTCGGGCTACCGGATAAGCCAGTCCGAAACTTTTCAGCGAGACGCGGCTTGCCGGCACACCGCGCTCGGTGAGGGCTTTTCCCACCAGTTCGGCGCGTTTGATGCCGTAGTACAGGTCGAATTTGGCCGGGCCGGTCTCGTCGGTATGTACCGCGACGAGCACCGCGGCTTCCGGGTAATAACGGGCCAGACGGGCTACTTCGTTCAGAACTTTCTGGTTGTCGTCGCCGAGCACATCCCGGTCGGTATTGTAGTACAACACCGGCAGCGTAACTTTTTCGATGGCCTTGGCCCCGGTATCGCCGCTGCCGGCCGCGGCTTTTGCCCGTTTGCCGGCATCGGTAAACAGGGTGCGGTCAGCCAGCTGTTCGGGTTGTTCCTGCTTAAAATAAGCCACGTACAGGTCGCGTTCGCCGTGGCTGTCGAGGCGGTCGGAGGAGAAAAATGCCGTCAGGCCATCCACGGATATGCGGAAAAAAGCATCGTCGCCGGGCGAATTAACGGGTTTGCCCACGTTGACCGGCGCCGACCAGGTTTGAGTAGCGTCGTCAAAAACGGTTTTGAACACGTCGAGACCGCCCATGCTGCCGGGATTGTTGCTGCTGAAATACAGCGTCCGGCCATCGCGGGCGAGAAAGGGCGTCGTTTCGTCATAGGGGGAATTCACTACAGGACCCAGGTTTTTCGGCGTCGACCAGGCGCTGTCGCCCCGGGTGGCAAAATACAGATCGAGTCCGCCCTGCCCCCCTTCGCGGCGGCTGGCGAACAGCAGCAGGGTATCGTTGGCCAGGAAGGGAGCGGTGTCGCCGTCTTCGGGTTCCATGGGGCTGGAGAAGGCCGGCGGCGTCACGGCGTACTCATCTTTGCGGCCGGCGGTGTCGGCAAAAATCTGGCCGCTGTACAGGGTAAAACCGCGAAAAAAATACAGGATCTGTCCTTCACTGTTAAAATCGAGCGCGACTTCAAAACGCGGCGTGTTTTGAAGGTCGCCGAGCAGGCTGGCGTAATTCCAGCCGCTGTTGGTTTGGTCGGTAAAGAACATATCGCTGCACCAGTGACCCGTTTCCGGGTCTTCGTAGCCCTGGTCGTTGCGCATGCCGCCGGTGGTATTTTCACGGGCAGCGGAAAAATATATCCGGCCGGGGTGATTGAGCGAGGGCAGCGGCGCAAATTCATCGCCGGCGGTGTTGACGCGGCTGCCCAGGTTTTCCACGAGCGCCACGGCCTCGTTGTCGCGGATGCCCAACCCGCTGACGCAACGCCGAATATTGTCGAGCGCGTTGGCGCGCAGGGGATGCCGTTCGCCGGCTACCCGCAAAAAGCTTTTATAGGCGCCGATAGCGCGCTCGAAATCCTGCCGGCCGTGCAGGGTGCGGGCAAAATAATAGTGGAGATCGGGATCGGTGCTCTGCGGATTTTTTTGCAGCACAAATTCCAGGTATTGCAGCGCTTTATCGGCCTGGTGCAGGTGATAGCTGCAGATGCCCAGTTTGGTCAGTACGCTGAGGTCACCGGGTTTTTCCTGCTGGTACTGGCCCAGCGAAGCCAATGCTTCTGCCCAGCGGCGGTTGGCGTACTGTTTTTCGCCGTTGCGTTTGAGCTCGGCGGGTTTCTGCGCCCAAAGGGCCGGGGCGGCAATTAAACAAAAGAAAAGAAAACAAACGGTCTGGAACCGGTTCATTGTTGTCGGATTGATCTTAAACTCCCGTTGCCGGTATAACGCCGCAAAAGTACCGATTTTTCCGCCGTCCGGCTTTTTTTGGACAAAGCGCCTCATTAGCGGGGCAGTCAACTTTCGGTAAACAGTCGGTTTTCGCAACAATTTTTCCAACTTTGCGGCGCTTTAGTCGTTTTGAGGAATTAAAACCTATACATGCCCAATCTTTCTTTTCAATATCCCGCGTGGTTTCTGATTTTGTGCGCCCTGCTGGGCCTTGGCTACGCATTGCTGTTATATTACCGCGACAACACCTTCCGCGAGCAGGCGCCGGGGCTCAGCCGCTGGCTGGGTGTGATGCGCTGGCTCACGGTGACCATCCTCAGCGCATTGCTGCTGTCGCCGCTGCTAAAAAGCGTGGTCACTGAAACGAAAAAACCGGTGGTCGTGCTGGCACAGGACGCCTCGGAAAGCGTGGGTAATACCTTGCAGGCACAGGCATTGGAACAGTACAAACAAAACTGGCAAAGCCTGCGCGATGCCCTGGCCGACGACTACGAGGTGCACGAGCTGGCCTTCGGCGACGAGGTGCGCGAAGGCGTGGATTTTCAGTTTCAGGACAAGGTCAGCAACCTCTCCGAAGCCCTGCGCGACGTGTACGACCGCTATGGCGCCCAAAATCTCGGCGCCGTGATCCTGGCGTCCGACGGTATTTACAACGAAGGCAGCAACCCCGCCTATTCCGGCGCCCAGATCGCCGCGCCGGTGTACACCGTGGCGCTCGGCGATACGACGCCGAAGAAAGACCTGCTCGTCAAACGCGTGTTTCACAACAAGATCGCCTACCTCGGCGACAAGTTTTCGGTGCAGATCGACGTGGCGGCAGCCAACTGCGCCGGCACGCAAACCGTGCTGACCGTGAGCAAAGTGAGCGGCGACGACGCGCGCACCCTGCAGTCATTTCCGATAAACGTGACCGGCCGGGACTTTTTCACCACCAAAGAAGTATTGCTCGAAGCCGACCAGCCCGGCGTGGCACACTACCGCGTAACGCTGGCCAAAGTGCCCGGCGAAGCCTCAGCCGCCAACAACAGCCGCGATATTTTTATCGACGTGCTCGACGCCCGGCAAAAAATATTGTTGCTGGCCAACAGCCCCCACCCCGACCTCTCGGCCATCCGCCAAACGCTGGAGGCCAATAAAAACTACCAGGTAGCCGTCGCGTACATCACCGACCCCGGCCTCGACGTGACGAAATTCGATTTCGTGGTGCTGCACAACCTGCCTTCGGCTACCCATGACATTTCGGGACTGCTGAACACCATGAACAGCCGGAATATCCCGCGCCTGTTCATTGCCGGCCTGCAAACGAACTATGCCGCCCTTGGCCGTTCGCAAAACCTGGTGAGCATGCAAAGCAATGCCCAGCAGAGCGACGACGTGCAGGGCAAGGTGTCGCCGCAGTTTGCCGCCTTTAACCTCAATCCGCGTATCGCCGAAGAATTGACCAAATTCAACCCGGTGACCAGCGCATTCGGCAATTTCGACGCCACCCCCCAGGCCCAGGTGCTTCTGTGGAAACGCATCGGCAAAGTGGATACCGACCAGCCCCTGCTGGCTATCGGCGAAGCCGACGGCGTCAAAACCGGTATTTTCCTCGCCGAAGGCCTCTGGAAATGGCGGCTGTTCGACTACCTGCAGCACAACAACCACGAAATTTTTGAAGAATTGCTGGGCAAAACCGTGCAATACCTCACGCTCAAAGAAGACAAGCGCAAATTCCGTGTCACGCTCGACCAGAATATCTTTAAAGAAAACGAAGCCGTCACTTTCGGCGCCGAACTGTATAACGACAACTACGAACTCACCAACGAGCCCGACGTGGCCATGTCGATCCGCAACACAGCGGGCAAGGAGTTTTTGTACACTTTCAATAAACTGGGCAAAGCCTACGCGCTGAACGCCGGTATCCTGCCGGTGGGCAATTACAGCTTCCGGGCCACCACTAATTTCAATGCGCAAAACATGGTGTTCGAGGGCCGGTTCAGCGTACAGCCCATTCAACTCGAGCTGTTTGAAACCACGGCCAACCACGCTGTCCTGCGCCAACTCAGCGCTCAATACGGCGGCGAAATGGTGACCGCGGCCAATCTCGCCGCTATCGCCGACTCCATCCGGACCAAACAGACCGTGAAGCCGGTGATCTATCAGAGCACCCACACCAACCCGCTCATCAACCTGAAATGGATATTCCTGTTGCTGGCCGGGCTGCTAACGGCGGAGTGGTTTTTACGGCGGTATTTTGGGGCGTATTGAGCAGTTCCCCCCATTTGGACATTGGAAATTCCTTGTTGGATATTGGATATTCTGTT
>CALEYM010000614.1 GCA_937926185.1 uncultured Bacteroidota bacterium
ACCGACTTCCCGGTGCTCTCCCGCAAGATCACCGACCAGGCCGAGGTGCTCCGGATCATCACCGAAGAGATGCTCGCCGGCAGGTACGACAAATTCGAATTTATTTCCAACGGCAATTCAGGGCTTTTTTTTAAGGCCCACAGCAACCAAACCAACAACGACGTAGTCCTGAAAGTGCTGAAAATTATGAATGTGGAAAACCTGCCGAAAGACGATATTGAACGAATCCTCAAACTTAAACACCGGAATATTATCCGGATCATTGATAAAAACTTTGATCGTTTGCCCGCTTACGTGATCCTTGAATATATCAACGGGCCTAAACTGAATGACGCGTTGCGCTTGTTTGGCGGCTTCCCTCTCGACGACGCCCTGCGCATCACCCGGCACCTGGCCGACGCCCTCGACTATATCCGCAAACGCAAGGTGCGGCACGCCAACATCCGGCCTTCCAAAATTTACATCGACGACGAAGGGCAACCCATGATCTCCTCGCTCGACATCCTTAAAATCGACCAGGATGAACTGCGTTCTCTCGGCCGGTTTAAGGAGGATTGCCGGTACCTCAGCCCGGAGGCGCTCGACGAATCGCTGGACAGGGAAGACCTGTCGGCCGTAGAACGCTCCGACCAGTTCTCGCTGGGACTCATCCTGCTCGAAATGCTCACGGGCAAACCCCTGTTCCAGGGGCCGACCGTGCAAGCGATCTATGATGAGCGGCGCGAATTTTTAAACGGCCCGTACAAACGCACTGCCGCTTCATTGCAGCACCTGCACTTGCCAAAGGCATTACTCAATTTCCTTGCAAAAATGCTGGCGAAAAATCCGAAGGATCGTTTTTCCGATTTACTGGAAGCGCTCGACGCATTGAAAAAAATACACAACCGGATGCCGCAACAATGCCTGGCACGGGAAAGTTACGATTACTGCCAACGGCATAACCACGACCTGATTGAAGCATTCTACCTTCGTTTCCTGGAGCGCCTGCCCAACCTTTCCAATGATTTCGGTAATAAACCGCGGCAGCAAATGATGCTTACCCAGGCCGTGAACGTCGTGTTGGACATTGAAAACAAGGAAGAGGCCTTCCGGGAAATCCTGAAAAGCCCTTTCCATGCCAAATATTCCGACAGGTCTTTTTTCAAGGTATTTTTGGAAACACTGCGCGATTCGGTCATCGATCAATTGCCGCCCGGCCGGCCCGTGGAAGACATTATTAAAAGATGGGATGAAAAAATTGAGCGTTGCCTCAATATTACGGATGAATACCTTGCAGGGTTAAAAACATCTTCGGGTACAAAATTCTTGTCGTCGGACACAGTAGTCGGATGAGTGATAGGCTCCGGGCCTTCCTGTTTTTGCTTATTTCACAACAGATTACCTGTTCAAATGAAATATTTACTCCTTTTTCTCCCGCTTTTTTGCCTCCCTTTTCTCCTTTCCGCCCAACGCCCCTGTTGGAACGGCTACTTGAACCAGCGCGCGGTAAAGGCACTCGCTATCCAGTCCGGCAAACTATGGGCAGGTACTTCCAACCGGCTGATTCAAATGGATCCGGCCACCCAAACCATCCTGGCCCGGTTTGATGAATTCAACGCCCCGCTCGTCACTGTCAATGCCCTCGCGGTCGATCCGGGGGGCGATTTGTGGGTAGGCGGCTTCGGACTGCAACGGTATGACGGCAGTAAATGGACCAGCGTCCTCGCCGGCAATTCTCCCCTGAACAGTACGGTGACCAGCCTGACTTTCGATATGCCGGGTCGCCTCTGGGTGGGTACCGTCAATGAGGGATTGTTCCGGTACGACGGCGCTGACTGGGAATATTTCCCCTTGACCTCACCGGATATACCCTATATCCGGATGGCCAATTTGCTGCCGGACAGCGCAGGTGGTATTTGGGTAGCTTGCGGGGGAGTGTGGTCGAACAGTCAGAAAGGAGGCCTGGCCCATCTCGACGCGATGGGCAATTGGACGTTTTACACCAAAACAGCCGGCACATTTCCTTTTGAAAATGTAAACGCCCTGGCATTTGACGGTCAGGGCCGCCTTTGGGTGGGTACCAACGATGGCCTCGCACGTTGGGACGGCGGTACCTCCTGGACTACCTTTACCGTAAAAAACACCCCGAATAACTACGAGTACATCTTTTCGCTGCTGCAAGCCGCCGATGGCGGATTGATCGTCGGCGGGTCCAATTCCGTGTACCATTTCGACGGCTCGATTTGGACAGACTATAAACCGGCCATCCATTATCCCGTAAATTCCGGTTTCGATGCCTTAATGTACGACCATAAAAACCGGCTTTGGGCCGGCGATATCGACAATGGTTTGTACGTCGCGGAGCCCGCACAGCAAAAACTGTCGCCGGTAAACATAAATCCGGGCGGCCTGAACAGTTATCCAATACGGTGCATTGCCGCAAAACCCGACGGTACCGGGGCATATACCGGCGCCGGGTACGGCGGTATTTTTGATTTTAACGGTCAATCCTGGGACGAGTTGGAACAGTTTCGGTTTGGTTTGGTCGACCGCTGGGTGCGGGCAGCCGACGTGGCTCCCGACGGAACGGCCTATTTCGGTCTCGATAGTTACTTCGACGCTTTTGTGGTGCGCCGGACACCCGCCGGACAAATCGATACCCTCGTCAAGTACCCGGCTTTTATGAACTCTGTCATTTTATACCGTCTCCTGGCCACAGATGAGGCCCTTTACCTTTACGTAGGACAGGATTTGATGCGCTACCGGAACAATATATGGGAACAGGTAACGCCCTTTCCATTGCCGTATTATACCAGGTTGACTAAAGACCCCGAAGGAAATATCTGGCTCAGTACGCTCTCCGACGGCGTGTTGAAATTCGACGGTACGAACTGGAACGATTTTTCCTCCGGCCTGCCTTCGCTGGAAATCTGGGATATTGCGGCCGACAACCTGGGCAATATCTGGGCAATAGATGATCAAAAACACCTGCTGCTGTGCAAGCCCGGAACAAATGCCTGGACGGTCATCGACGCAGACACGGCGATCAATAAGCCAACCCTTTGGATGATAGCGCCCGATCACCAGGGCGGCGCCTGGATAATGGCCGACAGCAGCTACAACCGGCAGGGATTGATCCATTTCAACGGGCAAAAATGGGGGCCTGAAGTGGCAAGGCGGGATAATTCGCCGTACAACTTTTCCAGCCAAACCGGCGATATGCTGGTGCTGAACGGGCAAGTCTGGATTGGTACCACGAGCGGTATATTGACGCTGGATATCGATTGTCTGGACAGTCTGACCACGTCTGAACGGCCTGTTACCCCATCCGGTAATTATTGGCGTGTAAGCCCCAATCCATTCCGGGATGAATTGGTTGTTGCTTTCAATGACATAAATCCGCCAAAGGCAAACCTCCGCTTGTTCGACCTGACGGGCCGTCTGATTTTAGAAACACAAACAGAAAATCCCGGGCCGGTTTTCATCTGGCGCCTTCCGGCACTATCGCCGGGCGGCTACATATTAAATATCAGTACGGAGCAAGTCAGCATTTCCAGCAAATTGATCAGGCATCCCTGATCGCTGCATTATTCTTTCTTTCCCTTAAAATAACAGGTTTGATTCGTATTTAGCGCCCCCCACTGCTGCATGATAAAAATGCTGTCGGCTTTAAAACTCAGAGCGTACAAGCGGTAGCTGCCGAGGTAGGGATGCGGAAAACTCCCATTGGAATCAACCAGTACCTCGTCGTTGCCAACGCGCAAATAGTTCGCCTCTTTGCCATAGTCTACCACTACGGTCATGGCCTGATCGGGGATGGTTTGCGTTTGGTTATACGCCGAACAATCGCGGTAACCTTTATAGTTGCCAATGAATTTTGCCCGGAAATCAACGGGGTCTTCCTCCACCACGTCGGAAGTGCAGGCAAAGCAGCAGACGGCGACAAACGCGCCCCAAAAGAAATATGAGCGTTTCATAAGTGCCATTTTTCTTCAAATATAGTGAGCCTGCCAGTAGCCAACATAAAAATGTCATGTCATAAAATGGCAATTTACCTACTTTGGCCCCATAAAACAGTCCTATGAAAAATTTATTCACCGGTGCTTTATTGTTCCTGCTGTCAGCGGATGCCGCCGCCCAGGCGCCCGTCAGACCTCGAGTCGACCAATTGATCAGTGCGATAGAACCCAAAGTTATCGCCTGGCGCCGCGATTTTCACCAAAATCCGGAACTCAGCAACCGTGAATTTCGCACGGCCGAAAAAGTGGCGGCACACCTGAAGGCGCTGGGACTGGAAGTGCGCACCGGTATCGCCCATACCGGCGTAGTCGGTATCCTGCGGGGCGCAAACCCCGGCCCTGTGATCGGCCTGCGGGCCGACATGGACGCACTCCCGGTGGTGGAACGCGTGGACATACCTTTTAAATCGACGGCTAAATCCACTTACAACGGGGAGGAAGTGGGCGTCATGCACGCCTGCGGACACGATACGCACGTGGCCATTATGATGGGGGTGGCGGAAGTTTTGTCGCAAATGCGGGCGGAACTGGCCGGCACCGTCGTTTTTATTTTTCAACCTGCCGAAGAAGGCCCGCCGACCGGCGAAGAAGGCGGCGCCGACCTGATGATCAAACAGGGCGTACTGGACAATCCGAAGATCGAGGCGATGTTCGGCCTGCACATCAATGCGCATACGCCCGCGGGGCATATCCGCTACCGCAGCGGCGGCACGATGGCCTCGTCCGACTGGTTTTTCATAAAAGTCCACGGCAAACAAACTCATGGCGCGGCGCCCTGGCACGGCGTCGATCCCATAGTGGTGTCGTCGCAGATCATCGCCGGGCTGCAAACCATCGTCAGCCGCCAGTCCAACCTGACCGAACAGCCCGTGGTGATTACGGTAGGCAAATTCGACGCCGGCGTACGCGCCAATATCGTACCCGAAACCGCTGAACTGGTAGGCACCATCCGCACCCTCGACACCAATATGCGCCGCCAGGTACACGAGCGGGTGATCCGAACGGCCGAAAAAATTGCGGAAAGCGCCGGAGCCCACGCCGAGGTGCGTATTGAAAATAAAACGCCCATTACCTTCAATGATCCCAAGCTGACTAATTGGGCTTTAAAGTCTCTCCAGGCCGCTGCCGGCGCCGACAACGTAAAGGAAATGAAACCTATGACCGGCGCCGAGGATTTCGGTTTTTTCGGCAAAAAAGTACCCTCGTTTTTCTTTTTCCTCGGCGGCATGCCGAAAGACAAAAAACCGGATGAGGCGGCCGCGCACCATACGCCGGATTTTTATATCGACGAAAGCGGTTTTTCGCTGGGGGTTCGGAGTTTTTGTTACCTGGTTTTAGACTATTTTAAAAGTTAAGCCGCGAGGCCCGGCTTAACCTTAACTTAACATGGCATCCCTATATTCGCCTGTTATTTAAAACCAACAGGTAGCGTATGGGCGGTGATTATTATCTGTATTTCGTTTACATCCTCCTTGCCCTGGCCGTGGCCGATCTGGTAGTGGGCGTGAGTAATGATGCGGTTAATTTTCTGAATTCGGCAGTAGGATCGAAAGTGGCGCCGCGACACATCATCATGATCGTAGCCAGCCTTGGCATACTGCTGGGCGCTACTTTTTCCAGCGGTATGATGGAGGTAGCACGCTCGGGTATTTTCAATCCGGCGTTGTTCAGTTTTGCGGAAGTCATGGTCATATTTCTCGCCGTGATGTTCACCGATATTATCCTGCTGGATTTATTCAATACTTTCGGAATGCCCACCTCCACCACGGTGTCCATCGTATTCGAACTGTTGGGAGCAGCTTTGGCGGTTGCTGTTTTCCGAATCTTTCAAAATGATATTGGTTTCGATCAGATCAGCACATATATCAACTCATCGGGTACGCTGACGATAATTTCGGGCATATTTCTTTCGGTAAGTATCGCTTTCACCTTCGGCGTCGTGGTGCAATGGGTGTCCCGGCTGCTGTTCTCCTTTCAATACGAGCGTCGGATGAAATGGGTGGGCGGTATTTGGGCCGGCCTGGCCGTGTCTGCCATTTCGTATTATTTGTTATTTAAAGGCATCAAGGGGGCGTCATTTGTGTCGCCGGAATTCATTCAATGGGTGAGCGATCATACGCTGACGCTGTTTTTGGCCAGTTTTGCCATCTGGAGCGTAGTAATGCAGCTATTGATCTCGGTATTCCGGGTCGATGTTTTGAGGCCAGTCGTACTGTTCGGTACTTTTTCCCTGGCCATGGCTTTCGCCGGAAACGATCTGGTAAATTTTATCGGCGTGCCACTGGCCGGCCTCGACGCTTTCAGAGATTGGCAACATTCCGCCGAGTTGCCGGGCGCTTATATGATGGATAGGCTAAACGAGCCGGTTCGATCGAATACTTGGTTTTTGCTGGTAGCAGGACTGGTGATGGTGCTTACGCTCTGGTTGTCGAAAAAGGCCCGTACCGTCACGGAGACGGAGGTGAATCTGGGCCGGCAGGATGATGGACATGAGCGTTTTGCCTCCAACTGGCTGGCCCGCCACATTGTGTGGCACACGCGTAAAATAGCAACAGGCGTCAGTCGGGTACTGCCTGCAGTCTGGCTGGAAAAGAGTGAAATTGCCTTTAAGAACAAACCGGTCGTGGTATCCGGCAATGGGCAGAAACCGCCTGCATTCGACCTGGTTCGGGCATCCGTCAATCTGACCGTGGCTTCGGCGCTGATCGCTTCCGCCACGGCTATGAAATTGCCCCTGTCCACTACTTATGTCACTTTTATGGTGGCCATGGGCACTTCGCTGGCCGACCGGGCCTGGGGGCGCGGCAGCGCCGTATTCCGGGTGGCCGGGGTGCTCAATGTGATCGGCGGCTGGTTTCTGACGGCTATCGTCGCTTTTACCGCCGGCGGTTTGTTTGCCTTGTTGCTTCGGGTATCGGGTGCGTGGGGTGTTGTTTTGTTGTGTATAACGGCCGTATTGCTTTTTAGCCGAACCATCCTGATGCACCGCCGGATGGAAAAACAAAAGACCGACCGGGCCGCTTTTGAGATGCAGGAAGACGCTTTATACATTCATCACATTATGGATGAGACCACCGCGTTTATCAGCCAGCTGCTGCCGCGGGTGGCGAAAGTGTATCAGCATGCCGTGGATGGCTTGTCCGCCGAAGACCGCCGCACCTTGAGCGTTGCGCGGCGCGACCTGAAAGAGCTGGAGCGGCAAAATCAGGAGGTGCGTTCCCGGCTTTACCGGTATATCAAACGGTTTCGGGACGATTCGGCCGAGGCCAGCCGCCTCTACTTACTGGTGTATGATTTGGAACAGGATCTGATCCAGTCGGTGCGGTTGATTGCCGAAGAAAGTGAGGCTTACGTGGCCAACAGCCTGCCGCCGCTTTCGCCCGAGCAACTCGAACTGCTGCGCGAACCGGTGCTGGATTTGCAGGCGTACTTTGAATTTGTCGCCCGTATGATCCGCGAGCAGGATTTTTCGCATGCCGGCGAGGTACAGCGTTGGAAAAAACGGCTTTTTACCCAATTGGAATCGAGCCTGCAAACCCAGGTGGAGGGCGTTCGCAACAACCATTACAGCATGCGCAACAGTACGCTGCTGTTTACCCTTGGTTTGGAGACAAAAGACCTGATTTCAGCCACGGCGCGTTTTGTCAAATTGTTTCACCGCATGCAAAAGGTGGCGGAGCAGAGCGGGGGAGCGCGGGTGGCTTCTGTCTAGTGCCGCGTCCAGGGGTGCAAAAAGTCATTGCCCAAGGTGGTTATTGAAAGTCGGGGAAATATTATTCGTTATCGCGTAAGACTTTCCAAGTTTTTAAAACTTGGAAAGTCTAAAACCGCGACGAACTCAAAATAATATTTTTCGCACTTACACCATCTCAGGAGGAGGCGCCTGAGGAGTAATATTAAAACAACTCAAGAGTAAAAATCCGGTTGAGGGGCAAGCTACATATCCCGAATAGAAAATTACAGACGGTAAACAGGTTTCAACAAAAAACAGCGACTTAAAAAACTGAACAAGCTGCCGTTCTGCCGCCCGGCGTTGCGGGTCGTGTTCCAGTGTGCCGGTGAGCAGGCGGTCGAGTTTTTTATTCAGCTGGGTTTCCGCGTTGTCGGGCCAGCACCAATACAAAAAAGTATCGTTTTGTATCCGGGTTTCCACCACGTCATACATGTGGCCGCGGTATTCGAATTCCCGTTCGTGTTCCCATTCCAGCGCCGCTTCGGCTTTCTGCCGGCTCAGTTTGAGCAACACCAGTTCCGACCTGTCGATCCCGGCGATCAGGCGTTTTTTGATCTCTTTCCTGACTTGCCGTTTTTCATAATGCAGCCACGTATACGTCCCGGCAAGGGGCGCCACAAGCGAGAACAATAAAAGTATACCAAGATATTTTTTCAAAATAAACAGGCTGTAAGGGACACTTCCCGCAAATTTACGAACAAGTATCTGTTTGATTTTCCATTTCGACGCCTGCCGGCAAATAAGCGGCACAACAACCGCCCTTTCCCCTTGTAAACCTAAAAAATTGGAGCGAAGTGTTTGTTTTTTATATTTGGCGGGTCAATTGACGCGCCGGGTTTTCAGAACGTTTGCGAAACTTTTAAAGTTTCGTAAACGTATTCCCCCCTCGCCTTCGTAGTGCCTCCCTCAAGCAACCGCATTTTCAAAACTAAACTGTTCCTACCGTATGAAAAAATTTTACTTGCTGTTGTTTGGCCTGCTTGCCTTAAGCAGCCTTTCCGCTCAAAACCTCCTCAAGGGCAAAGTCACCGATGAAAACGGGAACGGCCTCGCCGGCGTTTCGATCTACGAACGCGGCACCTCCAATGGCACGGTTTCCGCCTGGGACGGGTCATACACCCTGCGTTACAGCAATGCCGGGGCTATGATGGTTTTTAGTTACACGGGTTTTGCCACACAGGAAATCCCGCTCGACGGGCGTACCCAATTGGATGTCGTCCTGCGGGAAGGACTCATCATCGAGGGTCTGGAAATCGTTGGTTCCCGCTCGCTGAACCGCACCGTGACCAACTCGCCGGTGCCGGTCGACATTATCAACGTGCGCGACTTGAGTACCACCCAGGGCCAGCTGGACGTGAACCAGATGCTGCAATTCGCCGCGCCCTCGTTCAATGCCAACCGCCAGACCGGCGCCGACGGGGCCGACCACACCGACCCGGCTTCCTTGCGCGGCCTGGGCCCCGACCAGACGCTGGTGCTTATCAATGGCAAACGCCGGCACCAGTCGAGCCTGGTCAATATCTACGGCACCCGGGGCCGGGGCAACACCGGCACCGACCTGAACGCCATACCGGCCGCGGCTATCGAACGGATCGAGATCCTGCGCGACGGCGCTGCCGCCCAATACGGTTCCGACGCCATCGCCGGTGTGATCAACATCGTATTGAAAGACAACGTAGACGAGTTCACGGGCAATGTTAACGTCGGCGCCCACCTGGCCAAAGACAATCCCGACCGGAGCACTTTCGACGGCGAAAACGTTCAAATCAACGGCAACTACGGTTTCCGCATCGGCGAAGGCGGCTTTATCAACGTCACTACCGACTACTGGTTTCGCGGCCATACCAACCGCTACGACCCGACGTTGTACCGCCGGCAGTTCGGCGATGCCAAAGGCACGAATTTCGGAACGTATTTCAACGGTTCGGTACCCATTGGCAGTACAGCCTCCGTGTATGCATTTGGTGGGCTCAATACCCGAAAAACCGACGCATTCGCCTGGAGCCGCGACCCCGGTTCCGCCCGGAATGTGGACGCCATTTACCCCGACGGTTTCGATCCCATCATCGCCACCGATATTTCCGACCGGAGCCTCAGCGCCGGCGTACGCGGCGAACTCAGCGGCTGGGGTACCGATTTCAACCATACCGCCGGGAGCAACCGCTTTCATTTTTACGGACGCGAAACCATCAACGCCAGCCTGGAAGAACGTTCGCCCACCGAATTTGACGACGGCGGCTTCCAACTCCGGCAAAACGTGACTACCCTCGATTTTACCCGTTTTTTCAAGGATTGGCTCAACGGCACGAACATCGCCTTCGGTGTGGAACACCGCGTGGAAAATTATCAGATATTCGCCGGAGAAGAAGGCTCCTGGCGCACTTATGGACCGGTGCTTTTTGTCACGCCGGACGGCGACACCGTGGCCCGGCCCGGCGGCGCACAGGGATTTCCCGGTTTTGCGCCCTCCAACGAAGTGGACGAAAGCCGTACCAACCTCGCCGCTTATATCGACGCCGAAGCCGATTTTTCTTCCAGGTTCACGCTCGGCGCGGCGGCCCGTTTTGAAAACTACTCCGACTTCGGCAGCACGCTGAACGGCAAACTGGCCGCCCGCCTGCAGATTGCCAGCGGCCTGGCCCTGCGCGCTTCCGCGGGCACAGGTTTCCGCGCGCCCTCGCTTGCACAGTTGTATTTCAACTCCATCTACACCGATTTCGTATCCGGTGTGGCTGTCGACAAGTTTTTGGCTAAAAATAACAGCCCGGTCACCCGCGCACTCGGCATCGAACCGCTGAAAGAAGAAACATCGCTCAATTTTGGCGCCGGTATCACCTTCGCGCGAAACGGGCTCAGCATTACAGCCGACTACTACCACATCAAAATCGACGACCGCATCGTGCTCACCGGCGATTTTTACGACGACGACGACCAGATCGGCGATATCCTTAAATCGCTCAACGTGGGCAGCGCCCGCTTTTTCTCCAACGCTATCAACACCTCCACCAACGGCCTCGACCTGATCTTATCCTTCGGCGGCCGGTTCAGCGAAGACCAGCGCTACTCCGTTACCCTCGCCGGCAACTGGAACGATATGACCATCGACCAGGTTAACACGAGTCGCCAACTGATCGGTAAAGAAGATTCCTATTTGAGCAACCGGGAAAAACTCTTTATCCTGGCATCCGCGCCCAAACTGAAAGGCAACCTGACTTTCGATTACCGCGCGCGGCGCTGGGGCGCCAATGTCCGCCTGACTTATTTCGACAAGATCGAAATTGAAGACTATATCGGCACGCCCGACGTGTACGATGCCCGTGTCACGCTCGACCTCAGCCTTTCGTATGACATCACCCCCAACCTGCGCTGGACCATCGGCGGCGCCAATATCCTGAACGCTTATCCCACGGCACAGAAAGATTTTTACGGCCCGGGCCCGAACGACTACTCCGCCGAATCGGAAGGCGGCGGCTTGTACGATTCCGTGCAAATGGGCTTCAACGGGGCGTTTCTGTTTTCACGGGTAGGTTTTAGATTCTAGAATTGCGGATTGCGGATTGCGGATTGACCCAGCTCTTGGCACGGTATGTAACTTAG